>DASXPS010000203.1 GCA_036493475.1 Sporichthyaceae bacterium
GGCCCGCCTGTCCGGGATCAAGGACGCCAAGGTGTTCTTCACCAACTCGGGCACCGAGGCCAACGAGACCGCGCTGATGCTCGCCACCACCGCGCGCCGGTCGAACCAGGTGCTCGCCATGCGCGGCAGCTACCACGGCCGCTCTTTTGGCGCGGTCGCGATCACGGGCAACGTCGCGTGGAAGAGCTCCCAGCTCGCTCCGTTTAGCGTGCAATACCTGCACGGCACCGACCGATACCTGCCCGCCTTCGCCAGCCTCAGCGACGAACAGTACACCGAAGCCTGCACCGCCGACCTGAAGCACCTGCTCACCGCGGCCACCGCGCGCGACGTCGCGTGCCTGATCGCCGAGCCGGTCCAGGGCGTCGGCGGGTTCACCATGCCGCCGGACGGGCTGCTCGGCGCCTACCGCGACCTGCTCGCCGAGCACGGCGTCCTGTTCATCTCCGACGAGGTGCAGACCGCGTGGGGGAGGACCGGGGAGCACTTCTGGGGGATCGGCGCGCACGGCGTGACCCCCGACATGATCACGTTCGCCAAGGGGCTCGGCAACGGGTTCGCCATCGGCGGGGTGATCGCCCGCGGTGACCTGATGGACTCGCTGCCCGGCAACGGCATCTCCACCTTCGGCGGCAACCCGCTGGCCACTACCGCGGCCAACGCTGCCCTGGACTACGTGCTCGACCACGACCTGCAGCGCAACGCGGCCACGCTCGGCGCCATGATCATCGACGGGCTCCGGGAGGCCACCGGGCCGCTGTGGACGGTCGGCCAGGTGCGGGGCAAGGGCCTGATGTTCGCGGTGGACCTGGTGGACCCAGACACCGGCGCGCCCAGCCCGGCGCTGGCCACCCGCGTGCTCGAGCAGGCGCGAGACCTAGGCCTGCTCATCGGCAAGGGCGGGCTGCAGGGCAACGCGCTGCGGATGGCGCCGCCGATGAACATCACCGAGGCCGACGCCAAGGAGGGCTTGGGCATGCTCATCGACGCGCTGCGCTCGGTGGAGGCGGAGGTGAGGAAATGAGCAGGCAGGCGAGCGACGCGCCGGAGGCGCGGAGAAGCGAGCAAATGAAGCACTGCTCCCACTGGATCGGCGGCCGCCCCTGGGACGGCGCCGCGGAGCGCCGCGGTGACATCTACAACCCGGCCACCGGGCAAGTGGCCGGCACCGTCGATTTCGCCTCGGCCACGGTCGTCGGCGACGCGGTCGCGGCGGCCGCGAAGGCCCTTCCCGGGTGGCGCTCGTTTTCTCTTGCCAAACGAACTGGCGTGCTGTTCGCGTTTCGCGAGCTGATCAACTCCCACCGTGGTGAGCTTGCCGAGCTGATCAGCGCCGAGCACGGCAAGGTGGCCTCGGACGCAGCCGGGGAGGTGGCCCGGGGGCTGGAGGTTGTCGAATTCGCCTGCGGGATCGGCCACCTGCTCAAGGGCGGGTACTCGGAGAACGTGTCCACCGGCGTGGACGCCTACTCGATCCGCCAGCCGCTGGGCGTGGTCGCCGGGATCACCCCGTTCAACTTCCCGGCCATGGTGCCGATGTGGATGTTCCCGATCGCGCTGGCCTGCGGCAACACATTCGTGCTGAAGCCGTCGGAGAAGGACCCCTCGGCGTCGCTGCTGCTGGCCAGGCTGCTGGCCGAGGCGGGGCTGCCCGACGGCGTGTTCAATGTGGTGCACGGCGACAAGGAGGCCGTGGACGCGCTGCTCACCCACCCCGACGTGCGTGCGGTGAGCTTCGTCGGGTCCACGCCGATCGCGCAGTACGTGTACCAGACCGGCACCTCGGCAGGCAAGCGGGTGCAAGCGCTGGGCGGGGCCAAGAACCACATGGTGGTCCTGCCCGACGCGGACACCGACCTGGCCGCCGACGCGGCTGTGTCGGCCGGGTTCGGTTCGGCGGGCGAGCGGTGCATGGCCGTGTCCGTGTTGGTCGCGGTCGGCGCTGCGGGCGACGAACTGGTCGCCAAGATCGCCGAGCGGGTGCGCGCGCTGCGGGTCGGCCCGGGCACCGACGAGCGGTCGGAGATGGGCCCGCTTGTCACCGGCGCGCACCGGGAGAAGGTGGCCTCTTATCTGGACGGCGGGGTGGCCGAAGGCGCCACGCTGGCGGTGGACGGCCGGATGCACCCGGTGATCGGCGGCGAGTCCGGCGGCTTCTGGCTCGGCCCGAGCGTCCTCGACCACGTCACCCC
>DASXPS010000204.1 GCA_036493475.1 Sporichthyaceae bacterium
GATCCGTAGGAGCGCTCAGGTTGCGCTCAGGCGTCGACCCTCGGCGAGGAATTCGTCCAACGCATCGTCGGACAGCTCGCGCAGCGGCCGGGCGGCGCCGAACGGCGCGTTGAAGAACGCCCCGGTCCGCGGGGCCCACGGACCGACGTAGACGTAGGGCTCGTCCAGATAGCTGTCACCGGGAGAGATGCCGTAGTTGACCTCGGACAGCGCAATCCCGAGGTCGAAGTGTTCCGGCCAGAGCACCGGGGTTTCCCCGGGCGCCAGCCGACGCAGCGCCTGCTCACCCCGCCACAACGCGCCCAGCAGATCGGCGGCCACCCCGGCGTCGACGCTCAGCGTCTCCTCCGGATCGACGTCGGTGACGTCCTTGTACAGGCCCTGCGGAGCGCCGCCGTCCACCCCCACGGCCGCGGCCAACTCGAGACAACTCGCGCCGATCAGGGCCGCGTCACCGCTCGGCCCGATCAGCCGAGTGGCCGTCAGTGCGACGGCGGGCTCGGCAACGGTGGCAATGCCCTCGGCGTTCACCCGCAGCCGGATGGTGGCACTGCGCCGATGCTGCGGGCCGGCCAGGACTTGTTCGCCGATGCCGTGCAGGGCACGACGCGTGGCAGCAGGCTCAGTGAGCACGAGCGATCCCTCCGGCGGATGATGACGGTGGGACCAGTATCCGGTTCGGGGCAGTGCGGCGAATCGTCGAAGATCTTTCGATCCGCGGAACGCCGAACCCCGGCCGGTGGGCACCGGCCGGGGTTCGTTGTCTGCGATCAGGTCGGCGTCAGACCGAGGCGCAGAGGGCGTAGACGCTCACCGAGTGGGTGACACCGCCGCTGTTCTGCACGCGCACGGTCCAGCCGGACGCAGTCGGGGCCGGGCTGGTGCTGAGCACGCCCACCGCGCTGGACGGGGCCCACGCGCCGCCGCCGGTCACCGCCTTGCCGCCGGAACAGGACACGGTGAAGATCGCGGTCGAGTGCTTGGCGACGTTGAAGGTCTGCCGGTTGTTCTCGAACCCGGAGACGCCGTTCGTGCCGTTGGCGCCGGCCGCACCGGTGGCGCCCGCAGGACCCGCCGGACCGATGTCACCCGTCGGTCCAGCCGGACCAGCCGGACCGATGTCACCCGCCGGACCAGCCGGACCGGTGTCACCCGCCGGACCCGTCGGTCCAGCCGGACCGGTGTCACCGGTGGCGCCGGTGTCGCCCGCCGGGCCCTGAGCGCCGGTCGCACCCGTCTCGCCGGTGTCACCCTTCGGGCCCTGGGCGCTCCAGGAAATGACCTCACCATTGGTGCCACCGAACACGGCACAGGTGGACGTCGAGTCGACGTGGATGTTGATCAGGCTGTTCAGCTGGGTGAGGCACGCGCTGTAGGTGTGGTTGGTGACCTCGGCCGGGTGGATCACGGCCATGGCGACGGACGGGACGGTCACCGCGGCGATGGCCAGCGGAGTGACGATTGCCAGCGCCTTGGTGGACGGGCGCGAAATTCCGAACAAGGTTTCCCCCCAAGGGAATTGGTCTGTAGTGCCGGGCGGAGCCTCTAACGCCGCATCCGGGGTCGCCGGTGGGCGGCGACAAGAAGACTTTGCCGGATGCTCACCTCCGCGGGATCGGTCGAAGAGCTTGATCACCACTGGCCGGATCGTCATCCGAAAATCAACTGAAGAGCGGGGGCGTTAGGGATAAAGCTGGGATGCCTACAAACCGAGGGGCGGCCCGGTTCTCGTAGAACCGGGCCGCCGCCGTGCCTGACTTGTCGTCAGATTCCCTATGCGGCCGCGCAAATCGCGTACAGCTTGACGCTGTGCGTGCTGCCGCTGTCGTTGAACACTCGCGCGGTCCAGCCGGCGCCGTTGGTCGACGGGTAGGAGGCCAGTAGCGCCATCGCGTCCGAGGTGGGTTGCGCACCACCGCCGGTGACCTTCCTGCCCGCCGGGCAGGACAGCGACAGCGTCGAGGTCTTGTGCTTGGCCAGGGACACCGACTTGGTGACGGTGGTGTAGCCGGAGACGCCGTTGGCGCCCTTGGCCCCGGCCACACCGGTCGCACCGGCGGGACCGGGTTGGCCCTTCTCGTTCCAGCTCACCTGGCTGAGCACGACCGAGGCGTTGGACGGGTCACTGGTGTCGGCGCGGATGATCGCCTGGATGTCGGCGCATCCCGGGTCGACGTCCATCACGGTGAAGTACACGAAGCCGGTCTGGTCAACGCAGGAATTGAAGGTGTGGCCGTCGCTGCTCAGGGCATCGGCCATGGCCACCGAGGGGATGGCCACCGCGGCCATCGCGGCCGGGACGAGCAGGGCAAGAGCGCGAGCGGAAGGACGGGCAAAGCGGGCCATGATCGAGGTACTCCCGAGAGTTCAGCGGATCCGGTCCCATGCGAAGACCGGGTCGCCGTTGGCGACACGGCAACTGTGCCCGCCGGCACGGCCGGCCGAATCCGCCGAACGCTTTGCGCAAACTGCCCGATGAGGCAGGAAAAAATCGGTCGAACTCCTGGAGTACCCGGGATCAAGTCCAGGTCCGGAAAAGCCGATAGGGCCGCACAACGCGTCCGCTATCGGAACGAGCGCGGGCCCCGGTCGGCAATGCCGACCGGGGCCCTGAAGCCTCGTCAGATCAGACGGCGGCGCAGATTGCGTAGCCGGTGATCTTGTGGCTGGACTTGGCGACGTTCACCATGGTCACGGTCCAGCCGTTGCCGGACGCGGACGGGCCGGAGCCCTGCATCAGGAACGAACCCGCCGAGGAGGCGCGCACACCGCCGCCGGTCGCCTTCTTGCCGGCCGGGCAGGACATGGTCCAGGTCATCGCGACGCTCTTCTTGAGCGTCTCGGACTTGGACACGATCTGGTAGCCGGAGACACCATTGGCGCCCTTGGCGCCGGCGGCGCCGGCCGGACCGGCCGGGCCACCCGGGGTTCCAGCGGCGCCGGCGGGGCCTGCGGGGCCCGCCGGGCCCGCGGGGCCCGCGGGGCCGATGTCGCCCTTGTCACCCTTGAGCAGCTGGTCCGCGGTGACCGGCAGGCTGCCGGAGTCGCATTCGCCGTTGTTGTCCACGGCGATGCTCAGTACGTTGCCCACGGCGCACAGAGCGGCGTTGTGACCGTTCAGGATGTTGAGCAGGTCACCGAGGCCAAGCAGGTCACCCACGCCCGCGTTGGCCGGAGCGGCGACGAGGCCGACGGCGATGGTCAGCGGCGCGACGATGGCGATGGTGCGGCCGGACGGACGGAAACGAGCCATGAGCGATTCCCCCTGGGATGACAAGCCCTCCGGAAGGACCTCAACGCCATCCGGGCCGCCTACTGATGACGACAGCGAGAATGTCGGGTTGCCGGCAGCTGTTCGGGTCGCCCGAAGGGATCGACTCCGCTCAGCCGATTCGGCACATCCGGATCATGCAAACGGCTGGTGCACCTCCACTGGTTCCGGCGTTTCGGGCCATCAACGCGGCCTGATACCCCGAAACGCCGGACGAGGCTGGGGGTGGGGCGCCCCGGTTGTCCGATTTGTCCGGGTCGGCGTACGACATATGGCCTATCGGGTGAACGGGGCCGACGTCGGGGCCGTCCCTGTAGGAGCATGGGACCGGCATTCTTGGGGAGGCGGACATATGAGGCGGATGGCGGCACTGGCCGCCGCAGGGCTCGCCTGCGTGCTGGCCGGGTGCGGTGCGCCGTCGGTGGTCGGTGCGCAGTCCGCGCCCGCCCCGAGGACGCCGGCGTCCAGTCCGGTGGACGTCCAGCGGGACAGCGAGGAAGCCCACCTCGGCGCGATCGCTGCCGAAGCCTCGGTGCCCGACTCTGCCGCCTTCCGTACGCCGACTGGGCCCGCCGCCCCGGTGCGCCACTCCGCCGTGGCACCCGCGCACTCCTCGATAGCGCAGCCCGGGGTTGCCCCGGCCGCACCGCAGGGGACCGCGCCGGATGCGAGGTCCCGCGGCACCTTCACCGAGGTGCCCGCGCGCGGCCCGGAGCTGGTGATGGCCCGGCCGGGAATGACCGGCCTGCACCCGGTGCGCTGGCAGAGCGCGACCGTGCTCGATCCGCGGACCGTGCGCGTCAGTTTCACCGGCGGCGCGGCGCCGTGCGACGTCCTGGACTCGGTGCAGGTCGACTACCGGCCAGAGGCCGTGGCCATCACGCTGTTCTCCGGCTCCGACCCCACGCAGCCCGACCGGATGTGCGCCGCGGTGACCCGGCCGCAGGCGGTCGACGTGCACCTCGCCTCCGCGGTGGACGGCCGCCGGATCACCGACGGTGCGGCGCCCGCGCCGGCCTCCCCCGGCCCGGTGGCCCCACCCGAGGCGAGCCCGCCGCAGCCCGGCCCGGACGACGGCGCCACCCCGGTCTACGCGCAGCACAACACCGCCGACGCCCACCCGGTGGCGTGGGACCAGGCCAAGCTGATCGCCCCGCAGGTGGTGCGGATTTACTACACCTCTGGTGTGGCACCGTGTGCGGTGCTCGATCACGTCCGGGTGCGGTGGAGCGCCGACGCGGTGCAGATCACCCTGTTCCAGGGCCACACGCCCAGCGACAAGCCGCAGATGTGCCCGATGATCGCCCGCCGGGTTTATGTCGACGTCACGTTGGACCGGCCTCTCGATGACCGACAGATCACCGATGGGGCAGCGAGCTGACGCTACGTCAGTAAAAGACGCGCTCCACCACGGTGCGCGCGCGACGGGTCACCCGCTTGTAGTCCTCGATCATCCGACCGGCCTGTGCCGGCGCGTAGCCCAGGCAGCGGGCGATCGCGGTGAGTTCGCGTCCCGCCGGTGGCGGGGAGTCCGCCGGACGGCCGCGAACCAGCATGATCGCGTTGCGCACCCGGCTCGCCAACCGCCACGCCCGGGCCAGCGCCGCGGCATCGGCCGCGTCCAGCAGGTCGGCGCGACTCGCCGCGTCCAGCGCGTCCAGGGTGCCGGTACAGCGCAACTCGGGCCGGTCGCCCGCGTGGCGCAGCTGGAGCAACTGGGCCACCCACTCCACGTCGGCCAAGCCGCCCCGACCGAGCTTGGTGTGCGTGGTCGGGTCCGCCCCCCGGGGTAGCCGTTCGGTCTCCACCCGCGCCTTGATCCGGCGGATCTCACGAATCTGATCGTCCGTCAGGCCATCGGCGGGATAGCGAATCGGTTCGATCAGCGCCTCGAAGGCGGCCCCCACCTGACGATCACCGGCCAGGTACCGGGCACGCAATAACGCTTGGGACTCCCACACGCTGGACCAGCGTCGGTAGTAGGACTCGTAGGAGGCCAGCGAGCGCACCAACGGCCCGTTGCGGCCCTCCGGTCGCAGGTCGGGATCGACCTCCAGCGACGGCTCCGGTGCGGCCATGTGCATCAGCCGACGCAACTCGTTGGCGATCGACGTGGCGGTGGCGGTGGCTTCCTGCTCCGCCACGCCCGGCAGCGGATCGTGCACGAACATCACGTCGGCGTCGCTGGAGTAGCCCACCTCCGACCCGCCGAGGCGACCCAACGCGATCACCGTGAACCGAGTCGGGCACGGCTTGTCCCCGCAGATCGAGCGGGTGGCCGCCTCCACCGCGCCCTGCAGGGTCACCCCGACCACGTCGCTGAGCGCGGCGCCCACCGCGGCCACGTCCAGCAGGCCCAGCGTGTCCGCCGCGGCGATGCGGAACAGTTCGCGCCGACGTACCCCGCGCGCGGCAATCGCGGCGGCCTCGCCCGAACCCGCGCGCCCGACCGCGGCAGTCACCTCGGTCTGCAGCACGTCGTACGGACGCGGGGCCAGGTCCGCGTCGGAGGCGAGCATGGCCACTGCCTCCGGGGCGCCGGCCAACAGGTCGGCGGCGTACCGGCTGGACGCGAGTACCCGGGCCATCCGCTCTGCCGCCATGCCCTCGTCCCGCAGCAATCGCAGGTACCAGGGGGTGGCGCCCAGCGCGTCGGAGACCTGACGGAACGACAGCAGGCCGGCGTCCGGGTCCGCGGCGTCGGCGAACCAACCGAGCATCACCGGTAGCAACGTGCGTTGGATCGCCGCGCGCCGGGACAACCCCGAGGTCAATGCCTCCAGGTGGCGCAGCGCACCGGCCGGGTCGGCGTAGCCCAGCGCGGCCAACTGGGTGCGCGCGGCGTCCGGGGTGAGCCGGGTCTGCTCCCCCGGCAACCGGGCCACCGCGAGCAACAACGGGCGGTAGAACAACTTCTCGTGCAGCCGGCGCACGTCGAAGGCGTGCCGCTTCCACACGTCGGTGAGCGCCTGCGCCGGGTCGGTGCGCATGCCCATCGAGCGACCCAACCGGCGTAGTTCGTCGGTGGCATCGGGCAGCACGTGGGTGCGCCACATGCGGTGCAGCTGGATGCGGTGCTCCAGCGTGCGCAGGAATCGGTAGGCCTCGTCCAGGCTGGCCGCGTCGTCCCGGCCCACGTAGCCACCCGCGGTCAGCGCGTGCAGTGCGGCCAGCGTGCCGCCCGCGCGCAGTGTCGGGTCGGCGCGTCCGTGCACCAACTGCAGCAACTGCACGGCGAACTCCACGTCGCGCAATCCGCCGGGACCCAGTTTGATCTGCCGGGCCGCGCGCGCGGCGGTCACCGAGGCCTCCACCCGGCGGCGCATGGCCTGCACGTCGGCGACGAAGTTCTCCCGTCCCGCGGCCTGCCACACCAACGGCGAGATCGCGTCGGTGTACCGCTCGGCGAGCTCGAGGTCACCGGCCACCGGCCGGGCCTTGAGCAGCGCCTGGAACTCCCAGGTCTGCGCCCACCGGATGTAGTAGGTGTGGTGGGAGGCGACGGTGCGGACCAGCGGGCCGGCCTTGCCCTCCGGGCGCAGCCCGGCGTCCACCGGCCAGATGGTGCCCTCCGGGGTGGCCGCCGAGCAGACCCGCATCATCGCGGTGGCCAGCGTGGTCGCGGTGCGCAACGCGGGGGTGTCGTCCGCCGCGCCGGGCGGCGCCTCGGCCACGAAAATCACGTCGACGTCGCTGACGTAGTTCAGTTCGCGCCCGCCGCACTTGCCCATACCGATGACCGCCAGCCGACACGGCGCGGCGTTCTCCGGCAGCCCGGCGCGGGCCACCGCCAGGGCGGCGTCCAGGGTGCCCGCGGCCAGGTCGGCAAGCTCGGCGGCCACCTCCTCCAGCCCGGCCAGTCCCGTCAGGTCACGCGCGGCCAGGGTGAGCACGCCGCGGCGGTACTGCACGCGCAGCGCCTCGTAGGCGTCGTTGCCCGCCGAGGAGGCAACCGGCTCGGCGGCGGACGGGTCCGCACCGACCGCGCGCAACAACTCCGCGCGCAACACCTCGGGCTTGGCGGGTGGTCCGGGCTCGGGTTCCAGCAGCCGCCAGTCCTCGGGGTGGCGCACCAGGTGGTCGCCCAGCGCGGTGGAGACACCGAGCACGGCGATCAACCGATCCCGCAAGCCGGGTTGCTCGCGCAACGCCGCGCGCAGCGCCCCGGGGTCCTCCGCGTCGGCCAACCGGATCAACGAATCCAACGCCAGGTCCGGGTCGGCCGCCTCACCGAGCGCGGCCAACAGCGCCGGGTCGCCGGCGATGTCCAGCGAGGGCAGAGCAATGCGCTCCCTGGCCGTCGCCTCGTCGGCGAAGCCCAGCCGCACCAGCCGCGACTCGGTCCGCTGGCGGGACGGCTCCGCGGACGTGCTCACCGTCTCAACCTAACGGGGCCGGTTCACATGACCGGCAGATAGCGGTCCAACTCGAAGGCGGTGACCTGGATGCGGTACTCCTCCCACTCCCGTCGCTTGTTGCGCAGGAAGAAGTCGTACACGTGCTCGCCGAGAGTTTCGGCAGCCAACTCGCTGCGCTCCATCAGCGCAATCGCGTCGGCCAGGTTCTGCGGCAACGGGTCGATGCCCATCGCGCGCCGCTCGGCCGGGGTCAACGACCAGACGTCGTCCTCCGCCCCCGGCGGCAGCTCGTAGTTCTCCTCGATGCCCTTCAGGCCCGCGGAGAGCAGCAACGCGTAGGTCAGGTAGGGGTTGCAGGCCGAGTCCATCGACCGCACCTCGACCCGGGTGGACTGGCCCTTGGTCGGCTTGTACATCGGTACCCGGACCAGCGCGGACCGGTTGTTGTGACCCCAGCAGATGTACGCCGGCGCCTCACCGCCGCCCCACAGTCGCTTGTAGGAGTTCACCCACTGGTTGGTCACCGCGGTGATCTCCGCGGAGTGGCGCAGCAGGCCCGCGATGAACGAGCGACCCACCTTGGACAGTTGGTACTCCGCGCCCGCCTCATGGAAGGCGTTGCGGTCCCCCTCGAACAGCGACAGGTGGGTGTGCATGGCCGAGCCGGGGTGCTCGGTGTACGGCTTGGGCATGAACGTGGCGTACACGCCCTGGTCGAGAGCGACCTCCTTCATGACCGTCCGGAAGGTCATCACGTTGTCCGCGGTGGTCAGGGCGTCGGCGTAGCGCAGGTCGATCTCCTGTTGGCCCGGGCCGCCCTCGTGGTGGCTGAACTCCACCGAGATGCCCATGTTCTCCAGCATGGTGATCGCCGCGCGCCGGTAGTCCTGGCCCATGCGGTGCGAGGTGTGGTCGAAGTACCCGCCGGCGTCGATCGGGATCGGGCGTTCGCCCACCTCCGGGCGGCGTTCGAACAGATAGAACTCGATCTCGGGGTGGGTGTAGAAGGTGAAGCCGAGCTCCGAGGCGCGCGCCAGCGTGCGTTTGAGCACGTAGCGCGGGTCCGCGAAGCTCGGCGCGCCGTCGGTCATCAGGATGTCGCAGAACATCCGGGCGGTACCTGGAGCCTCGGTCCGCCACGGCAGCAGCTGGAACGTCGACGGGTCGGGCTTGGCGAGCATGTCCGACTCGTACACGCGAGCGAAGCCCTCGATGGCCGAGCCGTCGAACCCGATGCCCTCGGCGAACGCCGATTCCAGCTCCGCCGGCGCCACGGCGACCGATTTGAGGAAGCCGAGCACGTCGGTGAACCAGAGCCGTACGAAGCGGATGTCCCGCTCTTCGATCGTGCGCAGCACGAACTCGGTCTGCTTATCCATAGCCCCATATTCACCGATGGCGGATGACGCGGTGCAGTCTGCCTCCCGCGTGTTTCCAGCCGGTTACCGACGATGTCTCAGCTGACGACCTTGCTGATCTGGATGACCGGCGCGATCGCGGTGTAATTCGGGATGTCGCCCATGATCTGGGCGGCATGCGGCCCGAAAGCGCCCTGGAAGGCCTCGACCGAGTCGAACAGCAGGTGGCCGACGGCGACGTACGTCGGCGGCTGGCCGGGCGCGCCACCGGCCAGGCCGGAATCGATGGCCGTGCCCTTGCACGCGTCGCCGGTCAACTCGGCGACCATCGGGATGTGCTTGTTCTGGTAGTAGTCCATGTCGAACGCGGCGCCGTCGGAGTGCGGGTAGAACACGCTTACCTTGATCATCGAGACTCCCTTGTCAGGTGACCTGCTGCACGCCGGTCATATCACCCGGCCCGCGTCCTTGGCACCCCCGCCTTTTACCCTGCGGGTATGCCACAGCTGCGAATTGCACTCTGTCAGGTCGACGTCACGGTGGGCGCACTGGCCGCCAACGCCGACCTGATCGCGGCCCGGACCGCCGAGGCGGTCGCGGCCGGCGCCCGGTTGGTGGCGTTCCCGGAGATGGCGTTGACCGGGTATCCGGTCGAGGACCTGGCGCTGCGGCGGTCGTTCCAGTTGGCCTCCCGCCACGCCATCGACGCCCTGGCCGTCCGGTTGGCCGCGGAGGGACTGGGCGACGCGACGGTGGTGGTCGGCTACCTGGACGCCACCGAGCACGACACCCCGCGGCTGGGTCGACCGGCCGGCTCCCCGGAGAACGCGCTCGCCGTGCTGCACGGCGGCGCCGTGGTGGCCCGGTCTGCCAAGCATCACCTGCCCAACTACGGGGTGTTCGACGAGTTCCGCTACTTCGTGCCGGGCACCGTGCTGCCGGTGGTGCGCATCGGCGGGGTGGACGTCGCGTTCGCCATCTGTGAGGACCTCTGGCAGGAGGGCGGCCCGGTGGCCGCATGCGCACGGGCCGGCGCGGGGCTGTTGGTGGTCATCAACGGCTCGCCCTATGAGCTGAACAAGGACGACACCCGGCTGGCGCTGTGTGCCCGGCGGGCCCGGGAGGCCGGCGCCCCGCTGGCCTACGTGAACCTGGTGGGCGGTCAGGACGAGTTGGTCTTCGACGGGGACTCGTTGATCGTCGCGCCGGACGGGCAGTTGATCTGTCGCGGCCCGCAGTTCCGCGAGGCAGTGCTGGTCGCCGATCTGGAGCTGGCCGCGGCCGCGGCGGAGCCGTCCGAGCCGCCGGGCGACGCGGAGGTCGCGGTGCAGCGCACCGTGGTGTCCTCCGAGCCGTTCCCCGCGGGCACTCCGGTGTTGATGGGCTGCGTGGACCGATTGCCGCCGGAGGCGGAGGTCTACGGCGCGCTGGTCGTGGGGTTGCGGGATTACGTACTGAAGAACGGGTTCCAATCGGTGATCCTCGGGTTGTCCGGCGGCATCGACTCGGCGTTGGTCGCGGCCATCTCCTGCGACGCCATCGGGGCGCAGAACGTGCACGGCGTCTCGATGCCCTCGCGCTACTCCTCCGACCACTCCCGCTCCGACGCCGACGACCTGGCCGAGCGCACCGGGTGCCAGTACCGGACGGTGGCCATCGAGTCGATGGTGGCCGCCTATCTGGAGGCGCTGAAGCTGACCGGTCTGGCCGAGGAGAACCTGCAGGCCCGGGTGCGCGGCACCACGCTGATGGGGCTGTCCAATGCCGAGGGGCATCTGGTGTTGGCCACCGGCAACAAGAGCGAACTGGCCGCCGGGTACTCGACGATCTACGGCGACGCGGTGGGCGGTTTCGCGCCCATCAAGGACGTGCCCAAAACATTGGTGTGGCGCCTGGCGGAGTGGCGCAACGCCGAGGCTTCGCGGCGCGGGGAGACCCCCCCGATCCCGCCCAGCTCCATCACCAAGTCCCCCTCCGCGGAACTGAGGCCCGGTCAGCTCGACACCGACTCCCTGCCCGACTACGCCGTGCTGGACGACCTCCTCGACGACTACGTCGAACACGACGCCTCCGCCGCCGACCTCGTCGCCGCCGGCTTCGACGAGGCCCTGGTGGAACGCATCCTCCGCCTGGTCGACGTCGCCGAATACAAGCGCCGCCAGTACCCGCCCGGCCCCAAAATCTCCCTGCGCGCCTTCGGCCGCGACCGCCGCCTCCCCATCACCAACGCCTGGCGCGAGACAGCCGGCCAAGGCTGACGTCATCCGCGTAGGCCACAGCAACGGGCACTTTCGTGGTCGAGGCGACTGACATGGATTCGCGGGTTCTCCACAGGGCGCGGATTCAGCCCTCGGCTGCGGCGGCAAGTCAGCACGATCAGGCCATGACCCCAGAACTGGCAGAGCTGTGCCATCGTCAAGGTGGCGTGTTCACACCACGACAAGCGCTTACTCATGGCATGACACCCAATGAGCTGCGCAGTGCGACGCGTGCTTACGCGGTCGTATCGATTCGGCAGGGCGTGCTCACGACGGCGGACCGCTTGGTTGGCGCCGACGTGGTGAGCCGCCACGCGATGGATATTGCGGCCGCGCTGCTGCTCCGCAATCGCCGGCCACCCTGGCCCGGAAGCCTCGGCCCGGCGCCCAGTCTGGCCGCCGGTCATCTCAGCGCGGCGGTGCTCTGGAACCTCGGCGGACCGCTGCCGCCACTGGTCCGCACACGTCCGCCAGCGCGGCCCAGCGACCGTGGATTTCGGACCGAGCGCCCGTTCGAACCGGCGCGCAAGGTCGAATTGGTCAGCGCCGACCGCTGTCGGCGTAGCTACCGATGGGGCGTCGAGGTTTGCCCGGCTGATCTGCCGCCCGAACATGTCACGCGGCATGGCATGCTCCCGACGACGACGCGTGCTCGTACTGCAATCGACCTCGCTCGAGAGCTGCCGTGGCAGGAAGCCGTGACTGTCACCGATGCCGCGCTGCACTGGGGCACGACCCAGTCCGAGCTACATGCGGTCCTCGACCACTGCGCCTCCTGGCGCGGCAGCACGCAGGCCGCTCGCGTCCTGGCGTTCGCCGACGGTCGTGCCGAATCTCCCGCCGAGTCCGTTGCCCGCGTGATCTTCGACATGCTTAGCCTGCCCGAGCCCGAACTCCAGGTCGACATCTACGACGTCAGTGGGTTGATCGGGAGGGTCGATTTCCTTTTCCGTGGGCAGCGAACGATCATCGAGATCGACGGCAAGATTAAGTACCTCTCGCCATTCGGCGACCCCGGCGAAGTGCTGTGGCGAGAGAAGCTGCGCGAGGACCGACTGCGGGAAGCCGGGTACGAAGTCGTTCGCATCACCTGGGAGCAGCTGATGGGCGACCCCCAGCTCATCCGCGCTCGCATCCTGGCGGCGTTCGCCAGAGCGGCGCGCCTGTCCATCTGAACTTGAGAGCTCAGCCTGTCAGTCGTGCTGACCGTCCAGAAGCCCTGCACGGTGGTTCACGCAGATGACGTCAGCCTCGACCACGCCGTACGCTGGGGGCGTCCGGGTACCTCATTGGGAGGACTCGAGACGACCTCAAGGAGTCAGCCCATGACCTCCAAGAACCCTTCCGCGGAAGAGACCGCGCCGGTCTACGGAAACCTGCCGCCCGCCAAGCGGGTGCGCATCCCGGCCCTGCGGGCGATGAAGGAGCGCGGCGAGCGGTGGCCGATGCTCACCGCGTACGACATGTACACCGCGGAGATCTTCGACGCCGCCGGCATTCCGGTGCTGCTGGTCGGCGACAGCGCGGCCAACAACGTCTACGGGTACGAGACGACGGTTCCGGTCACCGTCGAGGAGTTGCTCCCGCTGGTGCGCGCGGTGGTCACCGCCAGCAAGCGCGCATTAGTGGTCGGGGACCTGCCGTTCGGCAGCTACCAGGTCTCCCCCGGCCAAGCGTTGGAGACCGCGATCCGGTTCATGAAGGAGGGCGGCGCGCACGCCATCAAGCTCGAGGGTGGAGTGCGGGTGGCCCCGCAGATCAAGGCGATCGTCGACGCCGGCGTCCCGGTGATGGCGCACATCGGCTTCACCCCGCAGAGCGAGCACGGCCTGGGCGGCTACCGCGTCCAGGGCCGCGGCGCCGGCGCCGAGCAGTTGCTCGCCGACGCGCACGCGGTGCAGGAGGCGGGTGCCTTCTGCGTCGTGCTGGAGATGGTCCCCGCCGAGGTGGCCAAGCAGGTCACCGCCGAGCTGCACATCCCGACGATCGGCATCGGCGCCGGGCCGGACTGCGACGCGCAGGTGCTGGTCTGGCAGGACATGGCCGGCCTGAGAGAGGGTCAGATTCCGCGGTTCGTCAAGCGGTACGCGGACCTGCGCGGCGTGCTCACCGAGGCCGCCAAGGCTTACGCGGCGGAGGTCGTCGGCGGCACCTTCCCGTCCCACGAGCACGCGTATCACTGACCGCTGACAAAGACGGGTCCGCCGAACGGAGGACCCCAACCTGACCGTTTGCTCCAAATCGTCCGATTTGTGCAACCGACCGCGCACCGCCGGAGTCGAAGGCCCCAAGAACCCGGGATCCGCCGGGTCGGACAGGGGGTCGGCAGTGAGCACTCAGCAGTGGTTCGTGTACCCGGTGCAGGACGGTTTCGAGCTGGTCATCGACTCCGCCGAGGACGACGTCCTCGAGGACGCGCTGGCCGAGGTCTGTGCTCAGTACAGCGACTACAACCTGCTCACCGAGCACCTGCTGGACACCGCCTGGGTGCTGCACTTCGTGCCGGCTCCGGTCGACGTGGTACCCGCCCCGCGGCAGATCAGCGACGCCGAGCAGCGCTCGCGTGACGCGCACCCGGCAGGCAAGGGTCGTCGCATCCCCCGCCAGGACGGGATCTGACCACAGGAGCACCGAGGCCGCGTTGCGCATGTCATGCGCAACGCGGCCTTGTCAGTCGTCTGGACGCCTGACAAGGCCCTCGTGCGGATGACATCCGCCGGGACGGGCCTGCCCTATCGCGGCGGCAAGCTCGTCGCGCGCGGTGGCCATGGAGGGGCCGTACCAGGTGAGCAGGCGGCCGCTGACCAGGGCTACGTCGAGGTCGGGGAAGGCGTCGGGGCCGTCGTCGGCGGAGAAGGCGTACGGCTCGTCGGGGAGGACGATCAGCTCGGCGCCGCGGGCGCGGATCTCCTCGACAGAGGCTTTCGGGTAGCGGCCGGCCATGTCGGCGGGCGGGTCGTGAAACACGTTGTCGAAGCCCATGCGGGACAGCACGTCGGTGGTGAAGGTGTCGGCGCCGGCCACCATCCACGGCCGCCGCCAGATCGGCACGGCCACCTTGCGGCGCACCTGCGGCGGCGGTGCGGCCCAGGATGTTCGCGCCGCCGTCAACCAGGCCGGCTCGTCCAGGCCCAACCCGTCGAGCAGTCGGCCCAGCGAGGCCAACGCGGAGGGCACGTCGCGGATGTCGGTCACCCACACCGGCAGTCCGAGCGAACGCAGCGCGGAGAGGTCCTCGGCGCGGTTCTCCTCGACTGCGGCCAACACCACGTCCGGCCGGAGGTCGGCCACCTGCTCCAGATCGGGGTTCTTCGTGCCGCGCACCCGGGCGCAGTCCAGCCCCGGCGGATGTGTGCACCAGTCGGTCACGCCGACCAACAGTTCCGGGGCCGTCTCCCCGATCGCCTCGGTGAGCGAGGGCACCAGCGACACCACCCGCCGCACCGGCGCGGGCAGCGCGACCACCGCCCCCGTGTCATCGGTCGCTGTACGCATCAGCACCTAGACTGCCGGCCATGCAATTGGTCGCCGGCACCGTCTCTCCCCTGCGCGGTGTGCCGGCCGCGATCCCCCGCCCCGAGTACGTCGGCAAGGACGCCCCGACGCCGTACCGCGGCCCGGAGGTCAAGGACGCCGACACCATCGAGCGCATGCGCGCCGCGGGCCGGCTGGCCGCGCGCGCGCTGGTCGAGGTCTCCAAGCACATCGCACCCGGCGTCACCACCGACGAGCTGGACCGCATTGGCCACGAGTTCCTCTGTGACCACGGCGCCTACCCGTCCACGCTGGGCTATCGCCACTTCCCGAAGTCGCTGTGCACCTCGGTCAACGAGGTCATCTGCCACGGCATCCCGGATTCCCGGGAACTACGCGACGGCGACATCGTCAACGTCGACATCACCGCGTTCCTGGACGGGGTGCACGGGGACACCGACGCCACCTACCCGGTCGGCGAGATCGACGAGACCTCCGCGTTGCTGCTGGAGCGCACGCAGGAGGCCATGCACCGAGGCATCAAGGCGGTCAAGCCCGGCCGCGCGGTCAACATCGTCGGCCGGGTCATCGAGTCCTATGCGGCGCGCTTCGGCTACGGCGTCGTCAAGGAGTTCACCGGGCACGGCATCGGCACCGCGTTCCACTCCGGCCTGGTGATCCCGCACTACGACGCGGAGCATTACCAGACCATCATCGAGCCGGGCATGACCTTCACCGTTGAACCCATGCTCACCCTGGGCAGCGCCGGCTGGGAGATGTGGGACGACGGCTGGACAGTGCTGACCCTCGACCGCTCGCGCAGCGCCCAGTTCGAGCACACGATCCTGGTCACGGATACCGGCGCGGAGATCCTGACCCTGCCCTGAGCGGCAGGTCCGGCGCCCGCGCTACTTCTCGGTGGCCGTCGCCACGCGGAACGTGGCCGTCTTCAACGAGTTCGTGGTCGGGTCGTCGACGAACTGGAAGAGCCCCTGCTGCCGCGTCTCGCCGGGGCTCATCGCCTGCTCCAAGAGCTCGTCGCTGGCGATGCGCTGGCCCTGCGCGTTGAGTGCCTCGACCTGAATGTCGAAGCTGTGCGTGGCCCCGGAGCGGTTCTTGATGATCACTGACAACGAGCGGATCGGCTGGCCGACCCCGTTGTAGCCGGTGGTGAACGCGCCGAAGTCCACCTTGACGTCGTCCAGCACCAAGCCGGTGCCGCCGCCGGAAGCCTTCACCTTGTCGTCGTGCGCGGTCTTCAGGCCCCACAGCGAGTTGCCGATCACCACGGCCACCGCGACCAGCGCCAGGGTGCGCCCGGTGCGCGCCCACCGCTCGGCGTGCGCAGCCTCGCCCTTCATCCGGATCCGGGCGGCCGGGTCGAACCGGGACAGCTCGCGGGTGGCCATGACCACCGCGACCATCGCGAACACCAGGCCGACGTACTTCAGGATCGGCCACCAGGCCAGCAGCAGCGCGGACGCACCGAGCACCAACGCCGACATGGAGAAGTCGACGGACTTGACGGGCTTGGCTTCGACGTATTCCACGGCGTCGTAGCCGCGGTAACGGTCGTAGCCCCCCTTGGGCGTGGCCTTTCGTACGGCGGGCTTCTTCCGCTTGCCGTACCAGCTACGCCCGGGGCTCTCGTAGTACACGTCGTATTCGTCCCTGACCCGGGTGCTGAACATGGTTGGTGAGGTCCTTTTCCCCGCTCGGCTGGTCTACCAGAGTGCGCTCGTCAGGACCCGGTCGGAACCGGCCTTGACGTGATTTGACCGAATGGCCGCCGGGCCGTGACCAACAGAAATATGCAGGTCAGCCCGGTGGTTCGGATGTCGGTTGGTCAGTCGGCGATCGCCTCCACGACCCGGAACCGCGCCTTCATCAGCTGCGGCACCAGGGTGTCGTTGACGATGTTGAACACCCGCAGTTGGGCGGACTGCCGACCGTCCAGGTTGGGCACGTAGGCCGAGTCCGTGGTGATCAGCCGACCCTTGCTGTCCAGCGCCTGGAAGGTGAGGTCGTAGCTGCCCGCGTGGCCGTTGATGTTGGTGACCGTGACCGGCACCGAGACCATGTGCTTGCCGGTGTCCTCAAGTTCGGTGCGCGGGCTGCCGAAGCTCACCGTGATGACCGTTCCGAGCACGTTGGCCACCGCCGGCGAGGGCGCGGGCACACCCGGCGCGGCGGACGGCCCGGCCGTCGGGTTGGTGTCCGCCACCGAGCCGAACGCGGCCTGCGAGGCAACCAGACCGACACCGGAGAGCACAGCCAGCACCAGGCCCGCCCAGGCAACCTCCACGCCGTCGCGCCGATTGCGGCGGCCGCGGGCGGCGGTGATCAGGCCGAGCAGGATGCCGACGAAACACGTCAGCAGGCCCAACGTGCGGGCCGGCGGCACCATGGCGCAGACCAGCGCGAACAACCCGCACGCCACCGAGACCCGACCCAGCGGATCCTTGGCCGGCCGAACACGCTGCTCGTAGTCAGCTGTGGCGACCCGCGGACGGTCGGCGGTGTACATCAGGTGTCCTCTCGGGCGGTGATGGACAGGGGCATCCGCTATCCATGAGACCGGAGGAATTGATCGCGCCGCGGGTGTTTTCCCGGGGATTGGCCGAACGTCTGATACCCGCGGTCGTCCTTATGGCGACGTGTCCGACACCTCCGCCGGCACACCCGGAGTTCACCCCATCGGCCGAACGACGGACCCCCACAAATCGTTCGGCTGGTTTGCCGGATCTGAGGAAACCCAGGCCTGCTCTTGACGGTCGAAGGGCGCACAGAACCGGACAAATGCCGGTCGGCGCAACAGGGGGAAGCCATGGTCGGCGATCACTGGTTCGTGTACCCGGTGGAGAACGGCGTCGAGCTGGTCGTCGACTCTGCGGACCCCGACGTCTACGACCGGGCGCTGGCCCAGTTCGTCACCCACTTCACCGACTACAACCTGGCCGCGGAGTGGTCGATCGGGGGCGGCGAGGTCATGCACTTCGTCCCCGCACCGGAGGATCACGACGCCCCCGCCGCGACGCCTGCGCCCCACTCCACAAATGTGGGCAATTCGGGATGAATTCCCCATGGACGACGCGCCATGGGAGCAGGTAGGAATCGCAGGTACATCCCTGCGCTGAACGGAAAACTTTGCCTCACCTGCCGATCGCTCGCTCCGTGGCGACCGGTCGGGGGCTGCGCACCATCGGCGCCCTGCTCGCGGTGGTCGGCCTGACCGCGGGCACCCTGGCCGCGGCACCGAACCACCGGTCCCTGACGCTGGTCGTTGCCGGTTCGCCGGCGGCGCCGGTCGTTGCGAGCACGCCATCGACGCCGGCCGCCACGGCTCGTCCCACCCCGGTCCGGGTCCCGACCCACGTCGCCCGCGCCAGCATCGACCAGGCCCGTTCCCAGTTGCCGTTCGCGGGTCATTCCACCGCCGCGGTGGCCGCCGCCTGGACGCGGGCCCGATCGCGTTATCCGTCCGGTCCGACGTGGGCCGGCACGCCGGATCGGCACATCGACTGCCTGCACCTGAAGTGCATCGCGTTGACCTTCGACGACGGCCCCGGGGCACAGACCACCGACGGATTGTTGGAAATCCTGGCGCGCGAGCACGTCCGGGCCACGTTCATGGTGATCGGGCGCAATGTGGCAGCCGATCCCGGCCCGACGATCCGGGCGGCCTGGGACGGCCACGAGATCGGCATGCATACCTGGGCACACCAGGCGTTACCCGGCCGCTCGCTGGATCAGATCGCCGCGGACCTCAGCCGTACCTCCGCGGTGATCACCCACTACACCGGCGTGGTCCCGAACTTGGTCCGCCCGCCCTACGGCGCCATCGACGTGCCCACCGCCAAACTCATCCCCTACCCACTGATCCTGTGGTCGGTGGATCCGGACGACTGGCGCGACCAGAACAGCGACCTGGTCTACCAGCGGGTGACCAGCGCCGGGCGACCCGGCTCGATCGTGCTCATGCACGACATCTACCCCACCACGGTGGCCGCGGTGCCCCGGATCATCGACTTCTACAAGCAGCAGCACTACACGTTCGTCACGGTCTCCGAGCTCTACCAATCAAAACTGAGGGCTCATCAGATGTATCACGGCCGGGTGGACGAGGTGGCCCGGGCGCGGGCCAAGGACAAGGCCGAGCACCGCCACCGCAAGCCGTGGGTCGACCCGGAGTTGCGGACCGCCCCGGCGCCGGACGCGCCGGCGGCTCAGGGTGAGCCGGCCGAGGAGAGCGCAGCCGCCGAACCGCCCGCGGACGACACCGGCACGGTGACCGCGACCGCACCGCCGGACGACACGGTGGCGACCGCTCCCCCGTCGCCGCCACCCGGCGAGCCGGCCCCGGGCGAAGATGGCCTCAGCGAACGTCCGCCGTATCCTCCTCCGGCTCAACCGCGCCGCGGACCGGTGGATGGGCCAGATTCTGCTTCGTGAAGTCCTTGGCCGGGTGGGTTTTCCCGGCCGGCCCGACGGCGAAGGCACGCAGGATGTTCAACGTCGCGCGGGACAGGATCGGTCCCGAGGAGGCATCGGTCTTCGGTCCGCAGTGGCGCAGCGCGCATACCCAGCGCATGGTGCCGGCGTCGAACACCCCGGCCCCGCTGGGCTCCACGTGGTAGGACGCGTCGGCGAAGCTCGGCCGCCCGTCGCAGGTGCTCGGTGAGTGGGCGAGGATCTCGATCGGTCGCGGGGTGGGCCAGTTCAGGCTGATGTGGTTGTACTCGATGCCGACCGCGCCGCGCAGTTTCTGGCCGTTGTGCACCCCGGCTCCGGCCCAGATCCAGCTGTCCGCGTCCTCGATCACCATCGGGTTGTCGCCGGGGAAGCAGGCGTACATCGACCCGGCCAACGTGCTCTCCGGATCGGCGGCGGGCTGGTCCCGCCAGTTGCCGGTGACCAGGTCCTCCTGGCCCTTCTTGCCGAACAGCGGGTCCTCGTTGACGATCTTGTAGTCGATCTCCAGTCGCCGGTCGCCCAACGCGGTCGGACCGAAGCGAATCTTGCGGTAGACCTCGTTGGCCCCGAAGAACGCCAGGTTCACCCCGGCGTCCAGGCCACGGCGCACCGTCGCCCGCATGGCCCGCGACCAGTACTCGTCGTGGCCCTCGCTGATCACCGCGCGGGCCCCGTCCAGGTAGTGCTGGTCGGCGTCCAGTTCGATGTCGGTGGCATAGGCGACCGGGATCGCCTGGCGCTCGGCAAGGGACACCAGGGCGAGTTCGTCGTGGAAGAACAACGCCGCCCCGTTGGTGGCCCCATACGGACGGTCGAAGCTGACCGCCCGCGCCCGGCTGCCGAAGGTCCGGTCCTTGCCCAGGTACAGGCTGCGCCCACCCCACAGGTTGTAGGCCTGCTCGGTGGTCACCTCCTTGATCAGCACCACCCGACCGGCAACCGACGGGGTGCGCACCGTGATCGGCACCCAACTCTGCTTGCCGTTGTCCCCGTCCAGCCGCAGCAGGTAGCTGCCCGCGGGCCAGTCGGTGGTGGTCACGGTCAGGCTGGGCTTCCAGGGCGCGTAGTCGGTGAGTGTCGCCCTGATCTCCTTGGCCGGCGCTTGTTTCTCCCCGGCCACCGGCTGGGAGGTCCACACCTCGCGGGCGCGGTCCCCGCCATACCAACCGGCGCGGAACGCGTGCACGGTGAAGTGCGCGGCCGTGGTGGACACGTAGAGCGCGAACGATTGGCCGGGCAGCACCGAGACGTGGTCGGCGTAACCCTCCAACTCCCCCGGCCCGGCGGGATGGGTGAGCCGCCAGTGCTTGGCGCCGGGCTTGGCGTTCTCCGCGGTGATGTCCGCGGCCGGCACGGTGAGCAGCTTTCCCGCCTCGGCGGCGGGGTCCACACCCGGTCCGGCACTCGACCCGGGTGGCGCGGTGGCGACCACCGGGGTCGCGGAGGCGGCGCGAGCGGTACTGCCGCAGGCGGCCAGCAGAGCGACGGCGGCCAGCGCACCGACCGCGCGACGTGCTCGGGAAGGGATACCAGCGTGCATTGGGTCGCCTCGCGCTCTCGGCAATAAGCGGGGACGCGTCGACCCTAGGACAGGACAGATCAGCAGGCGGCAAACGCCGCGCCGTCCGGGTCGGCCGTGCAGCAGGCCGACCCGGACGGGTCTTGCTCAGCCCGGAATCAGGTCGTACCGGTCCGCGCCCATGACCTTGCCGAAGGCGGCCGCGAAGTCCTGCGCGAACCGCCCGGCCGCGTCGTCCTGCGCGTAGGCCTCGGCGATGGCCCGCAGGATCGAGTTCGACCCGAACACCAGGTCCGCCGCCGTGGCGGTCCCGACGGTCGCACCGTTGGCCATGTTCTTGCCCTCGAAGATGCCCTCGGCACTGGCCGACGGCGACCACAGGGTGTCCGCGTCGAGCAACCTGGTGAAGAACTCGTTGCTCAGCGTCCCGACCCGGTCGGTGAACACGCCGTGCTTGGACTGGCCGTGGTTGGCCCCGAGCACCCGCAGGCCGCCGACCAGCACGGTCATCTCCGTCGCGGTGAGGCCGAGCAGGTTGGCCCGGTCCACCAACCGCACCTCGGTCGGCACCTTGTCACCGGCGCGGTGGAAGTTGCGGAAGCCGTCGTCCTTGGGCTCCAGAACCGCGAAGGAGTCGACGTCGGTCTGCTCCTGCGCGGCGTCGGTGCGGCCCGGTTGGAACGGCACGGTGACCGTCTGCCCGCCCGCCTTGGCCGCCGACTCGACGGCCGCGCAGCCGGCCAGCACGATCAGGTCGGCCAGCGAGACCTTCTTGCCGCCCGAGGCGGACATGTTGAAGTCCTGCTGGATCTGCTCCAGGCCCTGCAGCACCTTGGCCAGCTCGGTGGGCTCGTTGACCTCCCAGTTGCGCTGCGGTTCCAGCCGGACCCGAGCACCGTTGGCGCCACCGCGCTTGTCGGTGCAGCGGAACGTCGCCGCCGACGCCCAGGCCGCGGACACCAACTGAGTGACCGTCAGACCGGAGCCGAGCACCTTCTCCTTCAGCAAGGAGATGTCCGAGGCGTTGATCAGCGCGTGGTCGACGGCCGGCACCGGGTCCTGCCAGATCTGGATCGGCGCCACCTCGGGCCCGAGGAGACGCGAGGCCGGGCCCATGTCGCGGTGCAGCAGCTTGTACCAGGCCTTGGCGAAGGCCTCGGCGAGCTGGTCGGGGTTGTCCTTGAACCGGCGCGAGATCGGCTCGTAGATCGGGTCCATCCGCAGCGCCATGTCGGCCGTGGTCATCATCGGCGCGTGCCGCTTGCTCGGGTCGTGCGCGTCGGGCACCAGCCCGTCACCGGTGGTGCCGACCGGCTTCCACTGGTTGGCGCCCGCCGGGCTCTTGGTCAGCTCCCACTCGAAGCCGAACAGCGTCTCGAAGAAGCTGGTGTCCCACGTCGTCGGCGTCGGGGTCCACGCCCCCTCGATGCCCGAGGTGACCGCGTCATAGCCGAGGCCGCTGCCGTTGGCGTTCTTCCAGCCCAGGCCCATGGCGTGCACGGGGCAGCCCTCGGGCTCCGGGCCCACCAGGTCCGGGTCGCCGTTGCCGTGCGCCTTGCCGAAGGTGTGACCACCGGCGATCAGCGCGACGGTCTCCTCGTCGTTCATGGCCATCCGAGCGAAGGTCTCGCGGATGTCGCGGCCGGACTTGACCGGGTCCGGGTTGCCGTTGGGCCCCTCCGGGTTGACGTAAATCAGGCCCATCTGGACCGCACCGAGCGGGCCCGCGAGGTCGCGATCGCCGCTGTAGCGCTCGTCGCCCAGCCAGGAGTCCTCCGGGCCCCAGAAGACCTGCTCGGGCTCGTAGACGTCGGGGCGGCCGAAGGCGAAGCCGAAGGTCTGGAAGCCCATCGCCTCCAGCGCAACGTTGCCCGCCAGCACCAGCAGATCGGCCCAGGAGATCGCGTCGCCGTGCTTCTTCTTCACCGGCCAGAGCAGCCGGCGAGCCTTGTCCAGGTTGCCGTTGTCCGGCCAGCTGTTCAGCGGCGCGAAGCGCTGCTGGCCCGCGCCACCGCCGCCGCGGCCGTCCTCGATGCGGTAGGTGCCGGCCGCGTGCCAGGCCATCCGGATGAACAGCGGGCCGTAGTTGCCGTAGTCCGCGGGCCACCAGGACTGAGAGTTGGTCAGCACCTCGGTGACGTCGCGCTTGACGGCTGCGACGTCGAGCTTCTGGAATGCCTTGGCGTAGTTGAAGTCGTTGCCCACCGGGGTGGACTGCGGCCCGTGCTGATTGAGCATCTGCACGTTCACCTGGTTGGGCCACCAGTCCAGGTTGCTCTGCGGATTGTGCTGAGTCGGCTTCGGGGAGGACAGTGCTGGGTTTTCACTTTCGGACACGTCGTCCTTCTTCCTGTTTCGCAGTTCCATGGAGGGGTGGATCACTGATTTGGCATGCCGGGCACAGGCCCCAATACACGACCTCGGCCTCATCGATCGCGAAGCCCTGATCGTTCGATGCGGTCAGACACGGGGTGTCCCCGACGGAACAGTCGACGTCGGCGATCACCCCGCACGACCGGCATACGACGTGGTGATGGTTGTCCCCGACGCGGGACTCGTAGCGGGCCACCGAGCCGGGGGGCTGGATACGACGCACCAAACCGGCGGTGGTCAGTGCGCGCAACACGTCGTAGACGGCCTGATGCGACACCTCACCGAGTTCGGTGCGCACGTTACTGATGATCGAGTCCGTGTCGGCATGCGGATGTGCGTGCACCGCGGCCAACACTGCCGTTCGAGGTCGGGTCACGCGCAACCCCGCCGCGCGCACCATGTCCTCGAATTCGAAGATCGTGGACATGCACCTACCCAACACCCGTTGACTGGAATGAGTCAAGAATAGCGCGGCGGGTCGGAGGGGGTTTTGGCTGGGGATGCAGATGGCGGCGGCGGTGACGCCTGAGTCGCCTCAGGTGCACCCCGCCTTTCAACCTGCATCAGCGACCGCGGGTTCCCCGGGCCGCCCGCGGCGGCGACGCCCCACCACCGCGAGGACGGCGATCCCCACCAGCACGACCGCCCCGCTGGCGACCACCCACGTCAGAGCACCGTCGCTGCGCTTCCGCGGAAGCGCGTTGTTCGGCAGCCAACTGATCGTGCCGCCGAGTTGCGCCGAGGCACCGTCCAGCCGCAGCGGGATCGTCCATCGGCCGAGCTGCGCCGTCTTGCCCTCCCGCTCGACCACCGCCGGCGGGCGGTCGGCCGAGTACTGCAACCGGGTGTCCAGCCAGCGGACCCGGCCCGACTCGCCGACCCGCACCCACCCGGTGCGGCCCTCGGCCTGGTCGGTGAAGTCGATGTTGTCGCGGAAGTTCCGGCTCTCGGTGTTGGCCCAGGCCCCTTCGGCGTCCAGGCGGAGGAAGTCCTTGCCGTCCTCACCGAGCACCACGACCGTGCGGCCGGGCGGTGCGACCAGCAACAGCGCGGGCACCCGGCCCTGCGACACGGTCAGCTGCAGGTCGTCGCGGCGTGGGTCGGGCTCGGCCACGAACGTCCCGGTGACAGCCTTGCGTTCCAACGCCCCCATGATCGTGACCGGGACCGAACCCATCCGCATCCCGATCGTCCAGCGCGCCACGATCGTGCTGTTCGGCTCGGTGCCGGGAGCCAGCGGGTGCAGCCGGGGCTCGAACCAGCCGAAGGCGTCGGTTTGCGACACCTGCACCCAGTGCGGCTTCGCACCGGGCCGCGCCTCGGTGGGCAACCGCGGCGGGACGTCGGGCGGATTCAGCGTTTCGGAGAAGAACGGATCCGCCAGGTTGCCGAGCACGCCGGCGCTCGACACCTTCAGGAACGCGGTCCCGTCCGGGTCGAGCACGGTGAGCACGTCGCGCGCCGGGTTCGCCACCAGCATCTGCTCGCTGACCCCGGTGCGGACCTGGACGACGACGCCGGCCGGCAGCGCCGGGGAGATCGAGTCGATCACCGGAACCAGCGTCGGATCGGTGCCGTGTGCGAGCGCCGCGGGCGCTGGGCACAGCACCGCCGCGACCGCGACCGCGACCGCGACCGCGACGAGCAGCGGACCGCGGACCAGCCGCGCCCGGACGGAAGGTGACCCGGAGCGCCGCCTCACCGGGCCCGGCGGCCCCGACGTCCGGCCGTCGAGCGCACCGGGGCGCCCGGTAGCACGGCGTGGTCACGACCGGTGTCGGGAAGCGTTGATCGGGACGGGTCGGGGGTGAGCGGAACCACCGGGACCCCGGCGCGCAACTCCTTCGCCGCCAGCTCGATCTGACGGGCCATCAGGGCATGGACCATCGCGACGGGTTGTTTGGAGTCGACGAACACCTGCCGGGCCACGGAGGGGATCTCGCCCTGGTTCGACATCGTGTGCGCGAACAGGAAGTACGGGCCGGGCGTCAGGTAGTTGCTACCCGGCACCTCAACCTTGACCGCGTTCGCGGTCCGGCCGACGATCTTCAACTCCACGTTGCGCTGGTCGCCGTCGACCAGGTGGGTCTGCGACGGGTTGCGGTACAGCCGAATGCTGGAGATGTCCTGCGGCCGGTCCACCTTCACGGTGAGCACCTTGTTGGTGCTGATCATCGGGTTCACGCCGGTGATCACCGGACGCTTGCCCCAGTACAGGTTCGGCGGGGTGAAGATCTGGAAGCTGGAGTCCGCCCAACCCGGGGCCATGCCGAAGTTGTCCGCAGCCGCGTCGGTGGGCTGACCGTAGAGCAGCGCCCCCACCGGCGCGTGCCCACCGACCAGGATCCGACCGTCGGGCAGCAGCACCGCAGTGGTGTGGTAGCTGCGCCGGTGGGCCTGAGGCTCGAGCACCGTCCACTTGCTGGTGGCCGGGTCCCACATCTCGGTGGACTTGTTGGCGTAGTCGATGCCGGGGGTCTCCAGGTGATCGCGGTCGCCGCCGTTGACCACGTACACCTGGCCGGTGGACAGCAGCACGCCGTCCGACAGCCAGCGTGGGGTGTGTAGATTCCCGGCCGAGACCGAGGAGAAGGCGTCGGTGCCGTAGCCCACCGAGGTCAACGTCGTAGCGAGCTGACCGAAGTAGCCGCCGGGCCACTCGAACGGCACCCCGCCGACGGAGAGGAACTTCGTCGCGGTGTCGCCGGGCTTGATGGTCAGCATCACCGAGACCCCGGACCCCCGGAAGCCCAGCGGCAGCCCGCCGAAGTCGTTCATGCCCAGGTCGGTCCAGCCGTTGGTCTTCGGGTCGAAGACCGAGTCGAAGCCCCAGGTCGCCTCGTCCCAGGAGTACCCCATCGGGTTGGCGACCTGGCCGCCGGCGTTGAACAGCGTGCGGCCGTCGGGCAGCAGATGCATCCGCGGGAACAGCGGCAGCGACTTCTTCGCCGAATCCGGCAACGTCGTCCATTGCCCGGTGGCCGGGTTGAAGCGTTCGATGTGGCGCTCGTTGGCCATCGAATCGCCGGGCCGGTCCGGGTAGTACGGCTTGATCATCTTGGTGACGCCGCTGAAGGTGATGATGGAGCCGTCCGGCTGGGTGACCATGGTCGGATACCAGCGGGCCCAGTTCATCTTCCCGGCCTCGGACCAGGAGTTCGTGCGCGGATCGAAGATCCGGGTGTTCTTCAGGCCGTTGAGCTCGACGATTCCGTATTCGGGGTGCCCGGGGATGCCGGGCTCCTGGTAGTAGGCGGTACCACCGTTGGTGATGACCCGCCCATCGGCGAGGAAGTTCAGGTCGGCGCAGAACAGGTCGCCGTCGTTGTCGGTGACGTCGTTGTTGTGCAGCGGCCCGGGCAGGTACTCGTTGTCCGGGTTGCCGTTGGGGTTGATTCCGGTGTCCGGCTGCTTGGGCACCGAGAACTTCGGCGTCCCGCTGCGCAGGTCCAGAATCGCCGAGTTGCTGTTCTGCGCGGTGGTGCCGAACTCGGTGACCAGGGTGTCCTTGTTGCCGACGTGGTTGATGCCCTCCAGTCCGCTCCAGTACAGGTCGCGGCCGTCCGCCAGCTCGGCGATCGCGTTGGCCGTCGGGTTGCACCGCGGCTGCGGGTTGAACGCCCGTTCGCAGTTGATGCCCTTCGGGTTCTCGAACACCCCGCTGAACAGCCCGGTCTGGGCCGCGGTGAAGACGTGGGGCGCCGTCGGGGCGAACGGGGCGATCAGGGCGGCGGCAGTCACCGCGAGGACCGGGTTGCGCATCGTCTCACCTCACCGGGGCGCCTCCGGTCGTCCGGCATCACGACCTGGGACGAGAGCGCCTGCGCTCATCGTGCACCCGGGGAGACCGGTCATTCCAGTGCAAACCCACCCAAACCATCCGAGCGGGGGGAGCCGGCGGACCACCGCCCTACCCGGGCCGGCAATGCACGTTGCGCCGCCTGTGGCCGATGAGGCGCCTCAAATGCCCCATGCGTTCCAAACTGCATCACGAGCCGGACGCGCAGCGGTCGGTGAGAGGAGACGACGAGCCGGCCTGTAAGCCGGATTCTGTGGCCGGACCTTGCGGGCCGACCGGCGGCCATCCATCTGGGACCGACGTTGCCGTCGGCCTCGGTGCGGCCTACCTGTGAGCTCGGGCGGGCCGCCCTCGAACGCTCACACACGACGGGCGAGCCCGCCGATCTTGGCCTTGCTCCGGGTGGGGTTTACCGAGCCGCCCGGGTCACCCCGGACGCTGGTGGTCTCTTACACCACCGTTTCACCCTTACCGCTGCACCGAAGTGCAGTGGCGGTTTGTTCTCTGTGGCACTGTCCCGCGGGTCGCCCCGGGTGGGTGTTACCCACCACCTTGCCCTGTGGAGTCCGGACTTTCCTCGACGGATCGCTCCGCCGCGGCCGCCCGGCCGGCTCGTCGCCACCGGAAACCCTACTTCGACAGATACCTCTCAGCGACTTTTTTCCAGACTCTCACCTGCGCGGTCCGTGCAAAGTGACCGATCGGTAGGCATTCTCGGTTTGTACTGCCGCACGTCTGACCGGAGGAACCAGTGGGCCGCACCGATTCGGGCGACCGGTCGGAGCTGACCGTCCAGCTGTGCGCCATCGCCGCCGAGGTACTCGGGGTTGCGACGGTCACGCCGGAGGCGACGTTCTTCGAGGACCTCGGCGCTGATTCGCTGACCATGGCGAAGTTCTGCGCCACCGTGCGCAAGCGCTCGGAGCTGCCCCGCGTCTCCATGAAGGACATCTATCGCTGGCCCAGCGTCGCGGCCATCGTCGCGGGCCTGGAATCCGCGCCGACGCCCCCTCCGGCAGCCGTGCCGGTGCCCCGGGTCGGTGTGGAGTCCGCTCCCGCCCCCGCGTTCCTCGGCGCGGCGCTGGGCACCGAGATCGCGGAGCACCCGGCTCCACCCGCCCCGATCGAGCCCGTGGGTTCCGGCGATTTCTTCGCGACACTCAAGGCCTATCGGCAGATCCTCACCGAGTTGCTGGCCGGCGCGGAAGTCTCCCCCGGCGCGCACGTTTTCGACGAACTCGGCGCGGATTCCATGACCATGGCGAAGTTCTGCGCGACGGTCCGTAGGCGCACGGACCTACCCAAGGTGTCGATGAAGGACGTCTACCGGCATCCGACCCTCGCCGAGCTGGCCGCCGCACTCGCGCCCGGCGCGGGGGCAGCCGCGCTATTGGTGCCCGGCGCGGACGCAGCCCCGGCGCCCGCCGCGTCGCCCGCGGCGATCGAACCGGTGCGCGGCGGCGGGCCCCCGGCGCCCTTCGTCATCGACCCGGTCGGGCGGTTCGCCTACGCCTTCTGCGGCCTGGCCCAGCTGGTGATCCTGCTGCTGCTGCCCGTGCTGGTCTCGGCCGCGAGCGTCGTCGGTTACCGCTGGCTGGACCCGGCGCATGGCCCGCTCGCGACGTACCTGCGCGCGGTCACCTTCGCTACGGGCGGTGTGCTGGCCTGCTTCCTGCTGCCGGTGCTGCTGAAGTGGACGCTGATCGGGCGGTGGAAGCCGACCACCATCCGCGTCTGGTCGCTGCGCTACCTGCGGTTCTGGGTGGTCAAGTCGGTGGTGCAGCGCAACCCGCTGATCCTGATCATGCTCGGTTCCCCGCTGTACGGCGTGTACCTGCGCGCGTTGGGTGCGCGGATCGGCCGTGGCACCACGATCCTGACCAACCAGGTTCCGCTGTGCACCGACCTGTTCTCCGTCGGGGAGGACACCGTCATCCGCCGCGACACCGTGATGCCCGGCTACCACGCCGAGGCCGGCCTCATCCGCACCGGACGGATCACCCTCGGCGACCGGGTGGTGGTCGGCGCCAAGACTGTTGTCGACATCGAGACCGCGATGGGCGACGGCGCCCAGCTCGGTCACGCTTCCGCGTTGCACCCCGGCCAATCAGTGCCCGCCGGCGAGCGCTGGTACGGCTCCCCCGCCGGGCCGGGCAACGTTGACTTCGGCGCCGTCGAGCCGGACCCGTGCCGCAGCTGCTCGCGCCGCCGCCGCACTCTGTTCGGCATCAGCCAGTTGCTGTGGACGATCCTGTTCACGCTGCCGCTCGGTTTGGCGGTGCTGGACGGATTCTGGAATCTGGCCATCCGGTTGAGCGGCGGCACGCCCGGCACGGCCTCACTGAGCACCGCACGCTTCTACGGCAGCGCCGCCGCCAACTCGGCGGTGCTGTTCTTCGGCGTGCTGCTGGTCTGGTTCCCTGTGCTGAACCTGACCGCGCGGGCGCTGAGCCTGCTGGTGCGACCGGACAAGGTCTATCGACTGCACGGCATCCGGCACTCCGCGCTGCGCACCATCACCCGCATCACCACCATGAAGTTCTACGCGGGGATGGTGGCCGACAGCTCCTACGTCGTGTACTTCCTGCGCGCACTGGGCTACCGGCTCACCCCGATCCTGCAGACCGGCACCAACTTCGGCACGGTCGCGCACGACACCCCGTTCGCCGCGCGGGTCGGCACCGGCACGGTCATCGCTGACGGCCTGTCGCTCAACAACGTGGACTACTCGGCGTCCACGTTCCGGGTAGCCCCGGTGTCCATCGGCGCCCACAGCTTCCTGGGCAACGGCATTGCCTACCCGCCCCGCGCCACGGTCGGGGACAACTGCCTGATCGGCACCATGACCATGGTCCCGATCGACGGCCCGGTGCGAGAAGGCGTCGGCCTGCTGGGTTCCCCGCCCTTCGAGATCCCCCGCACCGTGGCCCGCGACACTGGCTTCGCCATCGAGGACCCCGCCGAACTGCGCCGCGGATTGCGGCAGAAGAATCGTCACAACACGCTGACCGTGCTGATGTTCCTGCTGGTGCGCTGGATCGGCGTGTTCTCGTTGTTCGTGTTTGCCGAGGCGGGCGGCGAGGCCATCGACTCCTCGGGCAGCGCCTGGGGCCTGGCGATGGCCGAGGCCGGCTACGCGGTGTTCCTGTTCGCCTTCTACCTCGCGGTGGAACGTGCATGCACCCGCTACGCCTCGCTGTGCCCGGACGGAGTTTCCATCTACGACAACCGATTCTGGCGTCACGAGCGGTACTGGAAGGTGCCCTCCCGCGGCTACGTCCAGTTCCTCAACGGCACTCCGTTCAAGAGCGTGGTGCTGCGCCTGCTCGGCGCGAAGATCGGCAAGCGGGTCTTCGACGACGGGGCGTCGTTCCCGGAAAAGAGCTTCGTCACCGTCGGCGACTACGCCACGCTGAACGCGTCCAGCGGCGCGCAGACGCACTCACAGGAGGACGGCGCTTTCAAGTCCGCGAAGACCGTGGTGGGCGCGGGCGTCACACTGGGCGTCGCCTCCTTCGTGCACTACGGCGTGACGATCGGCGACGGCGTGCTGTTGGCCGCGGACTCGTTCCTGATGAAGGGGGAGCAGGTACCGGCCGGCGAGTACTGGGCGGGCAACCCCGCGCAGCCCGCGGACCCGTTCCTGACGTGGCCGGAGCCGGTTGCCCTGCCCGCCACGACCGTGGACGCGCCCGAGCCCGTCCAACTGGCGCTCCAGGTCGAGATGGTGCCCACCCACCCGCCGGCGCCCGACCGGCCCGCGGCGCCCTCCCGCGGCCGCCTGGTCCTGCTCCTCTACAGCATCGTGCTGGCCCTCGGTGGGGTGTTTCTGCTCGCCGAACCCGGCTGGGACCTCGCCTGGCGCAGCGCGGGTGCGCTGGCCCTCGTCGTGGCCGCCGGTCTGGACGCCGCGATGCTCCGCCGCGCCGCGGCAGTCAGAGCCGCCGCACCAGCGGCACAACTGACCGACGCTCCTCGTTGAGTCCGCCGGCGACCGACCGCACCGGTCTCAGCGGCGGTTTGCCGGGCGCCCGCGCCGCGCCCGCGGTCGCGCGGCGGCGATCCGGCGTCGATGCTCACGAATGTCGCCGTCCGGCCGCGCCCACGCGCTGGGCATGGCGAGCACCTCGAAGTCGGCCACGCCGGCGATGATCGCGGGATCGGCGGCAGCCAGGCGGAGCACCTCGGCCTCGTCGGCGGCCTGCACCACCGCCAACCCGTACACGCCTTCCTCGGTCGACACCGGACCGGCGACCACCACGTGACCCCCGTCGAACAAGCCGGCCCAGTAGGTGAGGTGCTCGGCCATCACGTCGCGCACTTCGACCGAACCCGCGACCGCACGCGGAATCAGTCGGTACACGAAATGACGGGCCACAGCCACCGGCGCCTCCTGCTGTTGCACGCATCCTCGTCCGGCCGGGTATGACGGAGGTCAAACGCTCACCCGTTCGTGGGCAACGGGCGGTAGTCATACCTTCATCGGACTGAAACAGTCCGCGTCGGCCGTCCCGGCACGCTGCGCACGTACGTTCGCCCGAACTGTGGGTCGGAGGATCCTGTGGCCATCCGCGTCGCCGTCGAACACCGCACCGTCTACCGGTTCGATCGACCCACCGACATCGGTCCGCACCTGGTCCGACTGCGCCCGGCGCCACACTGCCGCACGTCGATCACCGGATACTCGCTGCGCGTCTCTCCCGCCGAGCACTTCGTGAATTGGCAGCAGGACGTCTACGGAAACCACGCCGCGCGCCTGGTCTTCACGCAGCCGGCGACCGAACTGTCGATCACCGTGGACCTGGTGGCCGATCTCAGCCCCATCAATCCCTTCGACTTCTTCGTCGACGACTCCGCCCGGCAGTTCCCGTTCGAGTACCCGCTCGGCTCGGCCGAGGATCTCGCGGCCTACCTGCGCCGCGTCGACGAGCCCGGCACCCCCGTCGGCTCCGGTGCTGGTCCGCGGCTGCGGCACTGGCTCGAGGAGTTCGACGCCCCGTCCGCCAAGGGCACGGCGATCGTCGACTTCCTCGTCGAACTCAACCGCCGGGTGGCCGGCGACATCGCGTATTCGCTTCGTATGGAGCCCGGTGTGCAGTCTCCCGACACGACGCTGGAGACCGGCGTCGGATCGTGCCGGGACAGCGCGTGGTTGCTGGTGGCAATGCTGCGCGAGCTTGGCTTGGCGGCCCGTTTCGTCTCCGGTTACCTGGTTCAACTGGTGCCCGATGACGCCTCGGCGAACCTCACCGAGGACTTCACCGACCTGCACGCCTGGGCCGAGGTCTACGTACCCGGCGCCGGCTGGATCGGGCTGGACGCCACCTCCGGACTGCTGGCCGGGGAGGGGCACATTCCGCTGGTGGGCAGTCCCCGCCCGGAGCACGCCGCTCCGATCAGCGGCAGCACCGGCCCGGCGGTCAGCACGCTGGAGTTCGCGAACAGCGTGCGACGCATCCACGAGGACCCACGGGTCAGCAAGCCGTACTCCGCCATCCAACTCGAACGGATCGATGCGCTGGGCGAGGCGGTGGACGCGCGCCTGGCCGCGGGCGATGTACGCCTGACCATGGGCGGCGAGCCGACCTTCGTCGCGGCCGACGACATGGACTCCGCGCAGTGGCGGATCGCCGCCGACGGTGCGGAGAAGCGGGACTACGCACTCGCGCTGGCCCGGCGCCTGATGGAGCACTACGCACCGGCGGGCGTTGCCATCCACGGGCAGGGCAAGTGGTACCCGGGTGAGCCGTTGCCGCGGTGGCAGATCGGCATCTTCTGGCGGGCCGATGGCACCCCTTTGTGGTTGGACCCCGATCTGCTCGACCACCCGTGGGCCGACACAACGCTCCAACCGGGTTCGAAGGCCGCTGCCGAGGCCGTTGCGGCGGTCACCGGGGCCATTGCGGCCGGGCTCGGCGTGCCCGCCGAGTATCTTCGGCCGCTGTTCGAGGACCCGTTGGACCTGCTGGCCACCGAGGCCCGGCTGCCGGCCGGTCCCCCGCCGCCCGCCCCCGGTACGGCGGCCTGGCCCGCGGACGCCGCTCGCCGAGCGGAGATCGTCGCGGCGCTGGACGCCGAGAACGGCCGGCCGGCGGCGTGGGCCATTCCGCTGAGTCGTTCCGAGGAAGGCACCGCCTGGACCACCACCGTCTGGCGTTGCCGCCGCGGCGAGGTGTTCCTGCTTCCCGGCACGTCCCCGGCCGGGCTGCGGCTACCGCTGGACGCTTTGGCCTGGACCCCGCCGCCGATCGACCCGGACCGTTCCCGCTTTGCCCCCGTGGCCCCGCTCCGGCCGAGCGTGGCGGCCGTTCCCGCCGTGCACATCGTGCGGACCGCCGCGGCCCGGGTCCTGCCGGTCGAGGGCGCGCCCACCACGGCGCTATGCGTGCAGGAGCGCGACGGGCACGTGTTCGTGTTCCTGCCGCCGCTACCCGATGCCGCAGACACCGTCGCGCTGCTCGGCGTCGTGGAGCGGGCCGCCGCCGGCACCGGAGTGCGGGTCGTGCTGGAGGGCTACCCGCCGGCCGGCGACGTCCGCGTGCGCACGCTCACCGTCACCCCCGACCCCGGCGTGATCGAGGTCAATGTCCATCCGGCGACCGATTGGTCGGAGTTGACGGAGATCACCCGGACGCTGTCCGAGGCGGCGCACGGCGTCGGGCTGGCCGCCGAGACGTTCGCCATGGACGGCGCACACACCGGCACCGGCGGGGGTGGGCATCTGACCCTGGGTGGTCCGACGCCGGCCGATTCGCCGCTGCTGCGCCGGCCGGACCTGCTGGTCAGCATGCTGACCTACTGGCAGCACCACCCCGGCCTGACCTACCTGTTCTCCGGGCGGTTCATCGGCCCGACCAGTCAGGCGCCGCGCGTCGACGAGGGCCGGCACGAGACGCTCTACGAACTCCAGATCGCCTTCGCCGAGCTCGCCCGGTTGGCCGAAGCGCCCGAGGGTCCCCGGCCCTGGCAGGTGGACCGGGCCCTACGCCACTTGCTGACCGACATCACCGGCAACACCCACCGCAGCGAGTTCTGCATCGACAAGCTGTTCAGCCCGGACACCGAACGCGGACGGCTGGGCCTGCTGGAACTGCGTGGCTTCGAGATGGCACCGCATCCGGAGATGGCGCTGGTGCAGGCGCTGCTGGTGCGCGCGTTGGTGGTGCGGTTCTGGGAGCGCCCGTACACCGGTCCACTGGTGCGCTGGGGCACCCGGTTGCACGACACGTTTCTGCTGCCCGAGTACGCGCTGGCGGACGTGGGCGACGTGATGGCCGACCTGGCCGCGCACGACCTGCCGTTCTCCCCGGCCTGGCTGGACCCCTTCGCGGAGTTCCGATTCCCGCGGCTGGGCTCGGTCGACGTCGGCCCGGTGCATCTGGAGCTGCGCGCCGGCATCGAGCCGTGGCACGTACTCGGCGAGGAGGTGGCCGGCGGCGGCACCGCGCGCTACGTGGACTCCTCGACCGAACGCCTGCAGGTGAAGGTGAGCGGTGCCGTGCCCGGCCGCCATGCGGTGACCTGCAACGGGGTGCCGCTGCCGCTGTCCCCGACCCGCAGCGCGGACTCGCTGGTCGCGGGCGTGCGCTACCGGGCCTGGGCTCCGCCCTCCGCGTTGCACCCCACCATCAAGGTGCACTCCCCGTTGGTGTTCGACGTGGTGGACATCTGGAACCACCGTTCGCTGGGCGGCTGCACGTACCACGTCACGCACCCGGGCGGCCGCGCGTGGACCACGTTCCCGGTGAACGCGGCCGAGGCGGAATCCCGGCGCGGCGCGCGATTCACCGTCGGCGGGCACACGCCGGGGCCGGTGGACCCAGCGGCATGGCAGTCTTCGTCCATGCACCCGTCCCCGGCCACCTCCCTGGTCGCCTCGACCGCGGCCGATGCCGGCGAGTACCCGCGCACGCTCGACCTGCGCCGCTTCCCCGCGCCACGGTGACCGACACGCTGCCCGGATCCGGGCCGGGCGCTCGCGAGTCCGCGCGCGGGATGGTGCACGCCTACGCCGCCCGGCGGGCCGCGCAGCGTTCCTGTTGGGACGAGATGGTCGGCTTCCACGGCCGGGTCCGCGGCGGCTGGCGCGAGCTGTCCGCCGTCGCCGAGCAACTCGGTCCGCAGGGGCTGGCCGCGGCCGCGGCGGAGGTCGAGCGACTGCTCGACGAGGACGGCGTCACCTACCGTCCGCTCGGCGCCGAGGAGGAGCAGCGCTGGGGCCTGGACCCGCTGCCGGTGTTCCTCGACGAGGTCGAGTGGGCGGTGCTGGAACCCGGCCTCACCCAACGCGCGCAACTGCTGGACCTGCTACTGGCCGACCTCTATGGACCACGGGAGTCGATCCGGTCCGGGATACTGCCCACCGAGGTGGTGCACGCGCACCCCGGCTTCCTGCGCGCCTGGGACGGGGTGATCGGGGCCAAGCGGCAACTGTTCCTGGCCGCGGCAGACCTCGGCCGGGCCCGCGACGGCACCTGGTGTGTGGTCGCTGACCGGGTGCAGGCCCCCTCGGGTGCGGGTTACGCGATGGCCAACCGGCGGGTGGTCTCCCGGGTGCTGCCGACCCTGCACCGCGAGGCGGAGATTCACCGCCTCGGGCCGTTCTTCCACGCGATGCGGATCGGGTTGGAGCAGGTGGCCCCGCCCACCGCGGAGGCGCCCCGCGCCGTGCTGCTCACTCCGGGCACGCACAGCGAGACCGCCTTCGAACAGGCCTACTTGTCCACGCTGTTGGGTTATCCGCTGGTCCGCGGATCGGACCTGATGGTCGCCGAGGGCCGGGTGTGGCGGCGCACGTTGGGCCGCCGGGAGCCGGTGGATGTGATCCTGCGCCGGGTGGACAGCTGGTTCTGCGACCCGCTGGATCTGCGCCCGGACTCCGAACTGGGCGTGCCCGGTCTGGTCGAGGCCGCGCGCTCGGGCAATGTCGCGGTGGTCAACGGGCTGGGCGCCGGGGTGGTGGAGAACCCGGCGCTGTTGCCGTTCCTGCCCCCGCTCTGCCAGCTGCTGCTGGACGAACCGCTGCGGCTCAAGTCGGTGCCGACCCGGTGGTGCGGCGACCCCGACGAGCTGACCCTGGTGCGCGAACGGCTGGCCGAGTTGGTGATCAAACCATTGGCCCGCGGCATCGCGCGCACCCACATCAACGGATGGGAGCTGTCCGAGGCGCAGCGCGACGACCTGCGCCGACGCATCGAGGCCGAGCCGCATCTGTGGGTGGGCCAGGAGGCGCTGGCCTGTTCCACCGCACCCAGCGTGGTGGCCGACGACCTGTTCCCGCAGCTGCTCACCCTGCGCACCTTCGCCGTGGCCTCCGGCGTCGGCTATCAGGTGATGACCGGTGGACTCGGCCAGGTGCGCACTCCGCACGGCGGACTGACGGCGCGTGAGACCCCGCCGACATCCAAGGACATCTGGATCCGCAACACGCGTGGCGCACCGACCGTTGCCCCCTGGGTCCGCGAGGCCACCCCGTCGCAGATCCTGCCGATGACCGACTCCCCACGGGTCATCGAGGACATGTTCTGGTTGGGCCGCTATGCCGAACGCGCCGAGGACACCGCGCGCGTGCTGCGTGCCGTGAACGACCGCTGGGCGGACTTCCACCACTCACCCGAGCAGCAGGGGGCGGCCGCGCTGGCCGTGCTGCTGCGCACGCTGAGCGCGGTGACCGGCACCGCGCCGGACATCACCGATGTGGTGTTCAACGAGGACCGGCCGGGCACGCTGGCCCACGCGGTGCGGCGGTTGACCGCGTTGTCCGGGGACGTACGCGAACAACTGTCCACCGACACCTGGCTGGTGCTCGGTGGTCTGGAACGCGAACTGCAGAACCGCCAGGACACCGACACGCCAACGACGTTGGCCAAAGTGCTGGAGGGCCTGCTGGCGTTGTCCGGGCTGATGGCCGAAAGCCTGGTGCGCGACGCCGGTTGGCGGTTCTGCGAGATCGGCCGACGCCTGGAGCGCGCCGCGCACGTCTGCGCGTTGCTGTCCGCAGGCCTGGGCGGCACACGCAGCGCGGACACCGACAGCCTGGTCGTGGAATCGGTGCTGATCGCGGCGGAGAGCATCATCACCTACCGGCGTCGCTACACCGCTCGCGCCGGCGTGGGCACCGTGCTTGATCTGTTGCTGGTGGATCGGGAGAACCCGCGGGCCATCGGTTACCAACTCGACCGGCTCGGCGAGTCGCTGGAGCGCATCCCGTCCGATGCCGAGCGGATGGCCGGGGTGCGCGAACTACTCGGCGATCTGCGTTCCCGGGTGCGCGCCGCGGACACCCTCGCCCTGGCCATCCCGCAGGCCGACGGCGACCGTCCCGCCCTGCGCGCGTTCCTCGATGAACTCGGCGCGGACCTGGCCACGCTGGCCGCGGACCTGCAGGACATCTTCTTCGTCCAGCGCGCCCCGCAGCGCCCGCTGGCGGGCACCGTCATTGCCGCGGAGTCCTGGTGAGCGCGCCGGCCCCGGTGCCGGCGCCGCCCGGTGCGCGGCGTTATCAGCTCACCCACCGCACCGAGTACCGCTACGACGAGGACGTGCAGACCAGTTACGGACGGGCTCATCTGGTGCCCCGTCACGGCGAGGGACAGCACCGCCTGGAGTACACGCTGGACACCGAGCCGGGTCCGGTCGAGTTGTCCGAACACGCCGACTTCTTCGGCAACCGCTCGGTCTACTTCGTGGTGCGCGAGCCGCATCGAGAGCTGACCGTCACCTGCCGCAGCCTGATCGACGTGCACCGTCCCGAGGTGGACCGCGACGCGTTGCGCGATGTCCGGGCCCGCGTTGTCCGCGATCGGTTGGCCGACCGCGCCGACCTGGACCCGGACCTGCTCGACGCTCGCCCGTTCCTGTTGCCCTCCCCGATGATCGGGCGTGCCCCTGAGGTAGCGGCGTTCGCCACCGACCTGATGCGGCCGGGCCGCAGCCTCGACGAGGTCCTCGTCGATCTGCTCGAGCGCATCGGGGAATTCGCCTACGTCACCGGGGTCACCACGGTGTCCACCCCGCTGGCCGAGGTGTTGGCCCGCCGTGCGGGCGTCTGCCAGGACTTCGCTCATCTCGGGGTGGCCGCGTTGCGTGCGGCCGGCCTGGCCGCCCGTTACGTCAGCGGGTATCTGGAAACTCGTCCCCCACCCGGCCGGGCGCGCTTGGTCGGAGCGGATGCGTCGCACGCCTGGGTGTCGGTCTTCGCGCCGGGCCTCGGTTGGGTCGACCTGGACCCGACCAACCATCAGTTCGTCGACGAGTCCTACGTGGTCGCCGCGATCGGCCGGGACTACGGCGACGTGCCCCCGCTGCGTGGCGTCATCTTCACCGAGAGCAAGCAGAGCACGATGCAGGTCTTCGTGGACATGGAGCCGGTGCCGGTGGCGCCGGCGGGAGTGGACTCCCCGCTCGCCGGGTAGCGTGCGTCAGTGCGTGCGTTCACCTGTCCCTCCTGCGGGGCCCTGCTGTTCTTCGAGAACAGCAGGTGCCTGGCCTGCGGCACGCAGGTGGGTTTTGAGCGGCGGACCGCGGACTTCGTCTGCGTGCCGCCCGGTTTGCGTTGCGCCAATGCCGAGATCGCCGCTTGCAACTGGACGGCGCCGGGCCCGGACCCGTTGTGCGACTGCTGTCAACTGACTCGCACCCGTCCCAACGACGCTGACGAAGCGGGCATGGCCGCCTTCGTGCTGGCGCAGGGCGCCTCCCGCCGGTTGCTCTACCAACTCGACGACCTCGGCCTGCCGGTCCGCAATCGCGAGGAGGACCCGGAACACGGGTTGGCCTTCGATCTGCTGTCCAGCGTCGGCCAACCGGTCACCACCGGGCACGACAACGGGGTGATCACCATCGACCTGGCCGAGGGCGACGCCGGGCATCGAGAGGCACTGCGCGTGCAGATGGCGGAGCCCTATCGCACCCTGCTCGGGCATTTCCGCCACGAGGTCGGGCACTACTACTGGACGGTGCTGGTGGCGGGGCGGCCCGCGCTGGACGTGTTCCGCGCGCTGTTCGGCGACGAGCGCGCCGACTACGCCGCGGCACTACAGGCGAATTACACCGGCAACCCCGATCCGAATTGGGCCGAGACCCACGTCTCGACCTACGCCGCCGCCCACCCGTGGGAGGACTGGGCGGAGACCTTCGCGCACTACCTGCACATCCGCGACAGCCTGCAGACCGCGGCAGCGTTCGGCATCGTCGTGGCCGGTCCGGAGCTGGACACTCCGCCGGACCCGTTGGCTCCGCTCAGCTCGGTTCCGCTGGAGGAGCACGACGACTTCGACGATTTGATAAATGCCTGGTTGCCGCTGACCTACGCCCTGAACGCGGTCAATCGGTCGATGGGGAAGCGCGATCTCTATCCGTTCGTGCTCTCCCCCACCGTGTTGGAAAAGCTGCGCCTGGTGCACTCGCTGATCGCCGCCGAGTCGCGCGAGCGACTTGCCGCCTGACGTCGCGTCAGCCGCCCGCGACGGCCGCCTCGATTGCCGCGAGGTCGATCTTCTGCATGGTCATCATGGCCTGCATGGAGCGGTTCGCCCGCTCCGGATCCGGGTCGCTGTTCAGCTCCATCAGCCGGGTGGGGAACACCTGCCAGGACAAGCCGAAGCGGTCCTTCAACCACCCGCACGGACCCGGCTCGCCGCCGTCCACCAGGGCGTCCCAGTAGTAGTCGACCTCGGCTTGATCGGCGCACGGGATCTGCAGCGAGATCGCCTCGGAGAAGGTGAAGTGCGGCCCGCCGTTCAACCCGACGAAGCTCGCCCCATCCAGGCTGAACTCGACCACCATCACCGCCCCCGGCTCGTTGCTCGGGGTGCCCCCGGACGGGGCGCGAACGACGTTGGTAACGCCGGAGTTCGGAAAGATCTTGATGTAGAACGCGGCCGCCTCCTCGGCGTTGCCGTCGAACCACAGGCACGGGGTTATCCGAGGCATGCGTTCGCCCTTCTCGTTACTCGAACAGTGCGGGCAGGCTCGGGTCGGCGCGATGGGCGAGGATCGCGGCGACCACGCGGTCGGGGGTGCGTCGGTGCGACAGCGGCGGTAGGTCATCGCCGGCGAAGAACCCGACCCCATCGGTCTCGTGGTCGCCGCCCGCCTCCCCACCGCTCAGCTCCCCGCAGAACACGATCTTGTAGGCACTGAACGGCGTGGTCGGGTCGTGCGCGTCGAAGACCCCGACCAGGTGCGTCAGCCGGGTGGTGTACCCGGACTCCTCGTACACCTCACGGGCCGCGGACACCGAAGGGGCGTCCCCCACGTCCGCCCAACCACCCGGTAGCGACCACCGGCCGTCGGCCACCTCACGGACCAGCAGTAGGCGGTGCTGCTCGTCGAACACCGCGGCGCGTACGTCCACCTTGGGTGTCACGTAGCCCTCGGTGGCGTGATACAGGTCGGGCAGCTCCACCTCGGGACGGCCGGACAGCTCGGCGAACATGGCCCGGGCGATCGAGCCCAGCTCGGCGTAGCGGCGCTGGTCGTAGGGGTTCTCCGCGAACTCCGAGCCGATCCGGGCCATGGCGTCGAGCTTGCGCGCCCAGTTCAACCACACCGATCCGTCCGGGGGTGGTAACTCGGTCATGTGCCGTCCACCCTGGCCAGGGCACCGAGGTGGCCGGTGTCGTTGAAGGAGTGCAGCGCGCTGTTGCCGTCGCCGTACCAGGCCACCGTGGACAGGGAGGCGGGTGCCAATTGCAGCTTGTGCACCAGGTGCTCCGGACCGTCCAGCGCGAACCGGATCAGTATCTTGATCGGCGAGACGTGCGCGACCACCAGCACGTTCTGGCCGGCGTGCCGGTCCAACAGCCGCTCCTGCGCGGCGCTCACCCGGGTGGCCACCTCGCGCATGCTCTCCCCGCGGGGTGGGGCCTTTGCCGGCGAGGCCAGCCAGCCGGCGAGCTCGTCGGGCCACCCCGTGCGGACCTCCTCGAAGGTCAGCCCGTCCCACACCCCGAAGTGGCACTCGCGCAGGTCTTCGTCGATCACGACGTCGACGGCGAGAGCAGCACCGACCGCGGCGGCGGTCTGCCGGGCGCGCTGCAGCGGCGAGCTGACGATCAGGTCGATGGGCCCGGCCGTGGCGAGGTGACGCGCCGTCACATCGGCTTGCCGGTGGCCCACCTCGGTCAACGCCGGGTCGCTGGAACCGCCGCTGAACCGGCGCTGCAGGGTGTGTTCGGTCTGCCCGTGGCGCAGCAACCGGAACGTGGTGATGGTGCCCAGGTCGCGGGCCCAGCCGATGATCTTCGGGGCGGCGTC
>DASXPS010000205.1 GCA_036493475.1 Sporichthyaceae bacterium
CGGCGTAGTTCTTGCGCGCCTTGGCACTGGCATAGCGGTCCGGGTCGTCTCCGAACTCCGCGAGCACCCGGGCGCCGAGGACCTCAGCCAGGCCGGGTTGGCTGAGGTGGATTTTCGCGGCCGGGTGCTGGCGAAAATGGGGGCTCTGGCGTGCTTTCCGTGATCGGGCAGGTACTCGGCGTGTCGTCTGGGTCGGTGCCATGGGGAGCGCGATGATCACCGGCATGGGCTCTTGATCGTCTGTTGCCGCATCTGTCGGGTGTGCTGGTCGAGGATGTCGAGCATGTCGTGGGGTTGCTGCGGCTGTGTGGTCGGGTCCGGGCTACCCGGGGCGGGTGCACCGGCTGCGGTGTGATCTCGAGGCGGGTGCATAGCCGGTATGTGCGCACGTTGGCTGACGCGCCGATCGCCGGGCAGCGGGTCGAGCTGGCGCTGCGGGTGCGCCGGTTTTTCTGCGACAACTCCGGCTGTGAGAAAAAGACCTTCGCCGAGCAGGTGCCGGAGTTGACCGCGCCGCATGCGCGTCGGACCGGGTTGCTGCGGCGGATGCTAGAGGCGGTGGGATTGGCGCTGGCCGGGCGGGCCGGGGCCCGCCTCGCGGCCCGGTTGGGCATCGTCGTAGGCCGGGACGCGCTGTTACGGCTGGTCAAAGCGCTGCCGACCCCTCTGCTGGGGCCGGTGCCGGTGCTCGGAGTGGACGATTTCGCGCTGCGGCGGGGGCATCGTTACGGCAGTGTGCTGGTCGATATGGCTACCCACCGTCCGGTCGACGTGCTGGCCGACCGGGAAGTGGACACCTTCGCCGGCTGGCTGAGCGCGCACCCCGGGACCGAGGTGATCTGCCGGGATCGGGCCGGCGCCTATGCCGAGGGCGCCCGCCTCGGGGCACCAGGCGCGGTGCAGGTCGCCGACCGGTGGCATCTGTGGCACAACCTCGCCGAGCACGTAGAGAACACCGTGCGCGCCCACCGGGGGTGCCTGCGCGCGAGCGCCACCCCCGTTCGCGGTGTTGATGACGCCGGCGACGCCGATGAGGATGCGGAGCCGGTGGTGGTCCCGACCCGGGAGCTGCCGATCATGACCCGGACCCGGGAGCGGCACCGGGTGATCAGCGAGCGGGCCGCGGCCGGGGTGAGCATGTCGGCGATCGCCCGTGAGCTGGGGCTGGACCGGGCCACGGTGCGTCGGTTCGTGCGTGCCGAGAACCTCGACGAGCTGCTGGTCAAGACCCGTCAGCGGGCCAGCCTGCTCGACGGGTTCACTGACTACCTGCACCACCGGTGGGCCCAGGGCGTCCGCGACGCCGCCGCGCTGACCGGTGAGCTACGCGAACTCGGCTACCGCGGCAGTGATCAGACCGTGCGCCGGTATCTGGCGCCGCTGCGCGACGGCCGGGCGGCGCCGCCGGCCCGGCCGCTCGCCCCGACGGTGCGTGAGGTGACCGGCTGGCTGCTGCGGCCGAGCGCCGCGCTGGAGGAGAGCCAGCGGGTGCGGCTCAAGCAGGTCCTCGCGAACTGCCCGGAGCTCGAGGCCACCGCCGGCCACGTGCGCGGGTTCGCCGAGATGATGACCCAACGCCGCGGCGACCGGCTCGAAGACTGGCTCACGGCGGTGGAAGCCGACACGAGCCAGCCGGAGCTGGCCCGATTCGCCCGGGGGCTGCGCCGCGACCAGGCAGCGGTGACCGCCGGACTCACTCACGAGCACTCCTCCGGGGCGGTGGAGGGTGCGGTCAACCGGATCAAGATGCTCAAACGCCAAATGTTCGGCCGGGCCGGGTTCGACCTGCTGCGCACCCGCATCCTGCTGGCCTGAGCAGCGAAGTCGCCGCGGGCGAGCCTTCGCACCGATAGCAACTGAGCAGCCGCGGGGGCGCCGGCGCCGCCCAGTAGCCTCCCGGGGTAACCACCACGGGAAGGGGCGCACGTCATGGTGGGGCCAGCGAGGCACCACACGACCAACACCGCGACCAACACCGCGACCAACACCGCGGGTGATACCGCGACCAATACCGCGGGCGACGCGGCCGTGCTGGATGTCGTGGACCGGTTGGTCGACCAGCTCGACATGGCCATGGCCGTGCGGCCCCGGGACGCGGCCCAGGTCGCCGACACGCTCGACGCCATGGTCACCGCGTGCCGGCGCGATCCGCGGGTGGCCGAGGAGCTCGACCTGGCCGGGCTGCTCGACGAACTCGCCGAGACCTACAGCGAGCTCGGCCGCGTCGATGACGCCCTCGACGCGATGCACGCGGCGATCGCCGCCGGCTATGAGTCCACCCCCGACCCGCGCTGCCGGCTGGCCGAGATCCAGCTGCGTGCCGGACGGACGGAGCCCGCCAGCGAGCTGTTCGCCCAGGTCCACGCCGATTTCCCGGACGATGTGTGGCTGCACAACAACGCCGGGATCGAGTACGCCGCCGCCGGGGACTATCCCGAGGCGCTGGCCTGGTTGACCTCCGGGCTCACGATCGCCCTGGATAGCGGGGATCCCGAACGGCTGGTCACCCAACTCCATGAGTGCCGCCGCGACGCCCTGCACGCCCTTGACCAGCCCCACGACGACCTCGACGCCCGCGCCGAAGCCTTCCTCAACCAGCCCCGACCCGACCGGCCGGGCTGGTCGCCGCCCGCGCTACCGGGCGCGCTGGACCTGCTCGACACCCCCTCGAGCAGCGCACTCGCCCCCACTGCGGTCGTCCCGTCCGGCCCGCCCACCACCTCGCGGGTGGCGATGGCGCTGGCCTGGTTCCCCGTCACCGAGTTCGACACCGCCCTGACCCACTGGCCCCATCTCGCTGATGACGCGCACTGGGCCACCGCCGACCACACCACCTACAACCACCAACTCGAACGCCATCTGCGCGGCCTCGCCCACCAGGCCACCAGCCCGGCCACCGTCTCGCTGTGGATCGCCCCCATCCACCTCGAGGCATTCCACACCTGGTGCACCCGCCACGACCGCGACCCCGCCGCCAACAACACCCGCGCCAGCTACGCCGCCGACCAGGCCCGCACCCACCCCGAGACGCTCATCGCCTGGCCCCCCGGACGCAACCAGCCCTGCTGGTGCGCCAGCGGCCGCAAATACAAAAAATGCTGCGGCCACCCCACGACAGCCCTACCCACGAACTGAGCAATCACGGAAAGCACGCCAGAGCCAAAATGGGCGCTCACCTCGCCGGCGAGGCGGTCGATCTCGACGTTCAACGTGCCGATCACGACCGTCAACGAGCGGGTGATGGCGGCGTAAGCTGTTGCGCGGCGC
>DASXPS010000206.1 GCA_036493475.1 Sporichthyaceae bacterium
GATCAGCTCGCCGCGCAGGTAGGTGTCCGCGGGTGCGGTGCCGGGCAGCCGCACTGCTTCGTCCGCCTCGGCGACGAACAATGCGTCGGCATCCGCATCGGAATACACCACCGCAGTGGCGATGCCCAGGGACCGCGCACCGCGGAGAACCCGACGCGCGATCTCGCCGCGGTTGGCGACGAGGACCTTCGTGATCTGGCGTGGCATTCTGACGGTCCCTTACATTCGGAAGACGCCGAAGCCGCGCCGGCCCTGCACCGGGTTGTTGTGCGCGGCGGACAGGCTGATGCCCAAGACGGTGCGGGTGTCGACGGGGTTGATGATCCCGTCGTCGTAGACCTTGCCGGACATGAAGAACGCGTGCGACTCGCGGTCGATCTGCGCCTCGATGGCCGCCGTGCGCGCGGCGTCCTTCTCCTCGTCGAACTCCTTGCCGGACGCGGCGGCAGCGTCGCGGGCCACGATCGACAGCACGCCCGCGAGTTGCTGCGGGCCCATCACCGCGGTGCGCGAGTTCGGCCAGGTGAACAGGAAGCGCGGCTCGTAGGCGCGGCCGCACATGCCGTAGTTGCCGGCCCCGAACGAGGCCCCGATGAATACCGTGAAGTGCGGCACCGCGGAGTTGGCCACCGCGTTGATCAGCTTGGCGCCGTCCTTGATGATGCCGCCCTGCTCGAAGGACTTGCCGACGATGAAGCCGGTGGTGTTCTGCAGGAACAGCAACGGGGTGTCCGTCTGGTTGCACAGCTGGATGAACTCGGTGGCCTTGTTGGCCTCCTCGCTGAAGATCACCCCGCGGGCGTTGGCCAGGATGCCGATCCGGTAGCCGTGCAGGGTGCCCCAGCCGGTGACCATCGAGGTGCCGTAATCCGGCTTGTACTCGGAGAACTCGCTCGCATCCAACAATCTGGCCAGGACCTCGTGCACGCTGAACGGCACCCGCAGGTCGGCGGAGGCGATGCCGAGCAGTTCGGCCGGGTCGTAGAGCGGATCGACCACCGCGAGCGGCGCCGGGCCCAGCTTGCGCCAACCGAACGAGCGCACGATCTGCCGGCCGATGCGGATGGCGTCGCGTTCGTCGACGGCCATGTAGTCGGACAGGCCGGAGACGAACGTGTGCATCCGGGCGCCGCCGAGTTCCTCGTCGGTGGCGACCTCACCGGTGGCCATCTTCACCAGCGGTGGGCCACCGAGGAACACCTTGGACTGCCCGTCGATCAGCACCGAGTAGTCGCACATGCCGGGCACGTAGGCGCCGCCGGCGGTGGAGTTGCCGAACACCAGGGCGATGGTCGGGATGCCCATCGCGGAGAGCTGGGTGAGGTCGCGGAACAGTTGCCCAGCGGGCACGAACAGGTCGGCCTGGGTGGGCAGGTCGGCGCCGCCGGACTCCACCATGTTCATCACCGGCAGGCGGTTTTTCCGCGCGATGTCCAGCGCGCGCAGCATCTTGCGCCAGGTGTAGGGGTTGGAGGTGCCGCCCTTGACCGTGCCGTCGTTGGCGATAAACACACACTCGACGCCCTCGACCACGCCGATGCCGGTGACCACGCTGGCGCCGACGGTGAAGTCAGTTCCCCAGGCGGCCAAGGACGACAACTCGAGGAACGCCGAACCCGGGTCCACCAACAGGTCGATGCGCTCTCGGACGGCCAGCCGCCCACGGGCCCGGTGGCGGGCCATGTAGGCCTCGCCGCCGCCGGCCCGGGCCTGGGCGAGGGCCTCGTCGAGGAGCTTGAGCATGCCCTCGTTGTGGGCCCGATTGGTCCGGAATTCCTCACCGTGGACGTCGAGATCAGAACGCAGAATCGGCACGCGCGTCCTCCGGTGAAGGGTTCGGCGGACGCTGCCCGCGTCCGGTTCCGGCGGTCGGGATCGAAGCGATCATCACACACCGCCCGCCGTTGTTTATCGACGTTAACATGGCGGCGCACGCGATGTCCACACCGGGTCCCCGGCAGAATGGGTTTCAGGCCTCCGCCGCGGGTGCCTCGACATCGGTCGCCGGACGGTTTCGGGCAGCGCGCAGACGGTTCGCCCGGCCCTCTGCGTTGGGCAGCGGGACCAATGGGGTGGTGACCAGCGCAT
>DASXPS010000207.1 GCA_036493475.1 Sporichthyaceae bacterium
TGTGGCCACCAGGTGCTCGCCGAGATGCGCGGGGCGGGCGAAGACGATGTCCGCGCCGGCCGCGACGGCCAGCGGACCGTGAGAGTTGCAGGCCACGCCGAGCGCGGTGTCGGCGAGCAGGAACAGTATCCCGCCGTGGCAGTTGCCATGCCCGTTGAGGTGATGTTCGGCCAGGGTCAGGTGGACGCTGACCTCCCCGGGCCGCACCGACAACACGGTGACCCCGTTGTGCGCGGCGGCCCGGTCGCTGCGCATCATCGCGGCGGCGACGGCTTCGGCCACCTTCTCCGGATCGGTCACGGGCGTTCCTTCCTCAGTGCTCATGGCGTTTCAGCGGTCGAAGTCGACGCACACGGACCCGGTGTTCGGCCGGCCCTGACAGGTGAGCACGAAGCCGCGCTCGAGTTCATCGCCCTCCAGGGCGAAATTGGCGTCCATGTCGACCTTGCCGTCCAGCACGGTCGCCCGGCAGGTGCCGCACACACCGCCGCGGCAGGCGAACGGGGCGTCCGGGCGCACCCGCAGTACCGCGTCCAGCAGGGTGTCCGCGGGGCCGAGGTCGACTTCGCTGGTGCGCCCGTCGAGGGTGAAGGTGAGCCTGCCCGCACCGGACGGCGCGTCCACCCGCGGCGCGGGCAGCGCCGGGCCGGCGTGAAACAACTCGCGGTGGATGCGCTTTGCGGGCACACCGCCCGCGAGCAGCGCGTCCCGCCACTCCTCGACGGCGGTCTGCGGCCCGCACAGGTACCAGTCGTCGACCTCGGCGGACAGCACGGTCCCCCACAGCCGGTTGATCTTCCCCGCGTCCAGCCGGCCGGAGCGCAGCGGCGAGGTCTGCGGCTCCCGGGAGAGGAAGTGCAGCATGGCGAAGCGCTGCGGGTGAGCGTCCTTGAGGTCGGCCAGGTCCTCGCCGAACATGGTGTCCTCGGTGGTGCGGCTGCCGTAGAGCAACACCACCTCGGTGTCCGGTTCGGTGGCCAGCGCGGTGGACACCACGGAGAACACCGGGGTGATGCCGCTGCCCGCGGCCAACGCCACGATGCGCCGTCCGCCGGCGCGTCGCGCCACACCGAACTTCCCGTTCGGCGTCATCACCTCGAGGGTGTCGCCCGGCCGCAGGCTCTGCACCGCCCAGGTGGAGAACACCCCACCCGGCAGCTGCTTGATGCCGATGCGCAGCGGCCCGCCCACCGGCGAGGCGATCGAATAGCTGCGCCGCGAGCCCGGTCCGCCGTGGTCGGAGCGGATGGCCAAGTGTTGACCCGCGGTGAACGCGAACGCCTCGGCCAGGTCGGCGGGCACCTCGAAGGTGACCGCGACCGCGTCGTCGGTGAGCCGCTCGCAGTCGGTGACGGACAGCTGATGGAACATCAGATTGCCTTCATGTGCTCAAAGGGCTCGCGGCAGGTACGACAGCTCCACAGCGACTTGCAGCCGGTGCCGGAGAACCGGGACACCTCCCCGGTGTCCGGCGAGCCGCACTGCGGGCAACGCACGGACAGGGTGAGCGAGACAGTGCCGGTGGCCGGGCCGGGCGGGGCGATGCCGTGCGCGGCGAGCTTCCCCCGCGCGGCGTCGTCGATCCAGTCGGTGGTCCAGGCCGGGGACAGCACGGTGCGCACCTCGACATCGTCCGCGCCGACGGCAGCCGCGGCGGCCCGGATGTCCGAGCCGATGGCCTCCATGGCCGGGCAGCCGGAGTAGGTCGGGGTGATGGTGACCACCACATGCTCGCCCTCGGCGGCGACGTCGCGCAGGATGCCGAGTTCGGCGATGGTGAGCACCACCAGTTCGGGGTCCGGCACCTCGGCCACCGCAGACCGGACGGCCTCCAGGTTCACCATGACGCCCCGGGGTGGGCCAGGTGCAGCGAGGTCATCTCGGCGTGCATCGCGGCGAATTCCGGGGTCCGCACCCCGGTGCGCCCACCACCCGGTGCCGGAGTCACCACCGGCTCGGCGAGCCCTGCCTCAGCCAGCACCGCGCGCACGAACAGCGCCCACGGCTCGTACAACTCGGGTCGATCGGCGAACAGGTCGGGGATGTCCGGCCAGACCGTCTCCAGCCCGCCCTGCATACGGCGGTGCGATTCCTCGGTGCCGCCGCCCAGGCGCAGCGTCCATTGCACGGCGTGGTCGCGGTGGTAGGCGACCTCCTTGACCGCCTTGCCGGCCACGCCGGCCAGCAGTGTGTCGTCGGAGGCGGACAGTTGCGCATAGAGCTCGTACTGATACGCCGAGAACACCAATAACCTCGCGATGGTGACCGCGAAGTCTCCGATCTGACGCTCCACCAGATGCACGCAGCGGTAGTCTTCCGGCGCGCGCCGGTAGGCCAGCGCGTCCTCGTCGCGACCGTCCGGCGCCCCTGCGTAGCTGAGCAGCGCGCGCGCCTGGCCGAGCAGGTCCAGCGCAATGTTGGCCAGCGCGACCTCCTCCTCCAGACTGGGCGCCCGAGTGAGCCACTCGGACAGCCGCTGCGAGGCGATCAGCGCGTCGTCACCGAGCTTCAGAGCCTGCTGCCGACTCATAGGTGATCGACCTCAGCCGGCAATTGGTAGAACGTCGGGTGCCGATAGACCTTGTCCGCGGCCGGGTCGAAGAACGCGTCCTTCTCCTCCGGGCTGGACGCGGTGATCTCCGACGCGGGCACCACCCAGATCGACACGCCCTCCTGCCGACGGGTGAACAGATCCCGCGCGTTGCGCAGCGCCATCGCGGCGTCCGGCGCGTGCAGGCTGCCCACGTGGGTGTGGTTCAGCCCGCGCCGTGCCCGCACGAACACCTCCCACAACGGCTCGGCCACCGCGTTCACGACCCCACCACCCCCGCTGCGTCCGAAGAAGAGTGTCCGGGCACCCACGATCTTTCGGACGCTACGGAGTTTTTCGCCGCGTAGGCGGCGGCCGCCTCGCGCACCCAGGCGCCGTCGGAGTGCGCCCCGACCCGACGGGCGATGCGCTCGGCGTTCATTGGGCCCTGGCCCTTCACCACCCGGGTGAACTCGTCCCAGTCGATCTCCCCGAAGTCATACGAGCCGCGCTCGTCGTTCCACCGCAACTCCGGGTCGGGCAACGTCACGCCCAGCACACGGGCCTGAGGCACCGTCATGTCCACGAAGCGCTGGCGCAGTTCGTCGTTGGAGTGCCGCTTGATCCGCCAGGCCATGGACTGCGCGGTGTTCGCCGAGGCGGCGTCCGGCGGGCCGAACATCATCAGCGACGGCCACCACCAGCGATCGGTCGCCTCCTGCAGCATCTGCCGTTGCGCGTCGGTGCCGTCGCGCAGGGCGAGCAGCAACTCGAAGCCCTGCCGCTGGTGGAAGGACTCCTCCTTGCAGATGCGGATCATCGCCCGGGCGTACGGGCCGTAGGAGCAACGGCACAGCGGCACCTGATTGACGATCGCCGCGCCGTCCACCAACCAACCGACCACGCCGACGTCGGCCCAGGCCACGGTGGGGTAGTTGAAAATCGTCGAGTACTTCTGCTTACCGGTGTGCAGCCGGTCCAGCAGGTCGGCGCGGTCCACCCCGAGGGTCTCCGCGGCACCGTAGAGGTACATGCCGTGCCCGGCCTCGTCCTGCACCTTGGCCAGCAGGATCGCCTTGCGCCGCAGCGAGGGCGCCTTGGCGATCCAGTCCCCCTCCGGCTGCATGCCGATGATCTCGGAGTGCGCGTGTTGCGCGATCTGCCGGATCAGCGTCGCGCGGTAGGCCTCGGGCATCTCGTCCCGCGGCTCGATGCGTTCGTCGGCGGCCAGCAGGGCCTCGAACTGCGTAGGGGCATGCACAACCTCGGTTGTCATGCCTCTACGCTAGCCGACCGAACGTTCGGTTGGCTACCCTCCGAGCGCCTTGAGGGTCAAATCGAAGGTGGTCGGGTCCCAGGCCATGGCCACGTGGTCGGGATATGCGTTCGGGTTCACGTCCTGGATCAGGATGTTGTGCACGTGCGGGCCGTGCAGGTAGCTGGTCGTCGTCGGCGTGACGACGTAGTCATAGCGACTGGTCAGCACCGTGTATTCGACGTTGCCTACGGTGTCCCCACCCGCGTTGAGCCGCCGCAGGAACGCCGAGCCGGGCATGAACTCCGGGCAGGACCCGCAGTAGCCGGCCATCTGGTCGTCGAAGCCGGGCCAGAAGGCGCGCAGGTCGGTCAGCCCGGAGATGTTGGTCCCGTGGTTCGGCGGTGCCCAGGCCACGAAGTGCGCCACCTTCGCCGCGCCACCGAGGAACTTCAGGTAGTAGCGCGGCATGATGCCGCCCTCGGAATGCCCGACGATGTCGACCTTGGACGCCTTGCTGGTGGCCAGCACCTCGTCGACGAAGGTGGACAGCTGCTGTGCCGAGGTCTCCATCGGCGCCACACCCCCGCGCCCCGGCCACATCGGTTCCTGCCCGTAGGTGAACGCATAGACGCAGTAGCCCTGCCCGGCCAGGTACGGCGCGAAGAAGTGCCAGTTCTCCGAGGCGGTCGCGCCCAACCCGTGCACCAGCACCACCGGCCGCGGGTGCACCGCGGTGACGTGACAACCGGGGTCGTTGACGTTCGCCGCGGCGGGTTCGGGCAGGAAGCCGGCGATGGTGTCCCCCGGCGCCGTGACGTTCGAGCTCGAGGCGGCCGCGGCCGGACCGGCCAGCAGGCCCGCCATCAGCGTGGCGACGGCGGCGGGAACGGACAGCTTGCGGAGCAATGAGCGGCGCACGGAAGGCCCCTTTCCGGGTGCGTCTGCGATCAACTCTGATTCTCGTTCTGCCCCAACCGTGGCAGAACTCGGGACAAAAAGCTAGAAGAACTTCCAAGAAATCTGTGCCAGAATGTCGTCCAACATCTGATGCGTCCGGCCACCCCGCACCTATTGCCTCGGGTTGGCCGGACGCAACGAGCAGGAGGTGGCCATGCCGCGCTCGCTCGCCCGGGGCGTTAAGCCGCAGCCGCGGCGGGACGCCTTACTGGACGCCACCGTCGAGGTGGTCGGCACGCACGGCATGGCGGGCACCACACACCGCAGCGTCACAGCGGCCGCGGGCGTGCCGTTGGCCACCGCCAGCTACTACTTTTCCTCGATCGGCGAGTTGGTCGCCGAGGCGCTCACCCGCTTCGTGCACGCCCGCGCCGAGGAGATGGCCATCCCTGACCTGGGCCCGCTGGCCGAGTTCCTCACGCCGGCCGACATCGCCAACTCCTTCGCCGATCGGATCATGGATCTGCCCCGGGCCCGCCGGCTGGCCTTCTACGAGGTGCTGGTGAACGCCTCCCGCATGCCCGAACTTGCCGGGCCCGCCAAGCACGCGGTGGACACCTATCGGCAGGCCGCGCAGACCGGGCTGCGTGCGGTGGGCGGTCGGACCGACGACCGTTCCGCCCGGGCGTTCATCGCGCTCTCCCTGGGTCTGGGTCTGTTGCATCTGGTCGACCCAGAGGTCGACGACGACCGGCAGCTGTTCGAGGCGATCCGCGACCTCTTTCTGGGCCAGGAGATTTCCGCCGCCGATCCGGACGGGGTGGCCGCACGGCTGGCCCGTACCGCCGGGCAGCAGGCGGAGCACGCCGACGCCGGGCAAATGTAAAGCCGCCCCGGCTTCCCCTGCGACATCCACGCGCTCAGAGGGTCGCGTGAACCGCTGGACTGGGAAGGAGGCTCCGGGGCGGCGTGGCCTCAGATTCGGATCCGGACGCTGGAACGGGTCCGCTTCTGCGACTTGGACGATCATGGGGAGCAAGCTTGAGAACACACTGAACGAATCGCGGCGCCGCGGCTTTTCTTAGTCGGATATCAGGTACTCCGCCCGGTGTGATGCCGGTCGCATTTCCCGGCGATTCGCCACACGGGATTCGTGTCGCACCGAATCCCTGTCACATACTGCAGAGGCCCTCGTGCTGGGTGTGTGCCTCCCCAGCACGGGGCAAACCAATGTGCCGGCCGGCGCGCGGGATGATGGCCGCGTGCGCACCCGGACCCCGCTCCTGTTGAGTGCCCTGCTGGCCCTGGCCGCGGGATGCGGTGGCGGCAATTCCTCCGCCGTCAAGCCCGCCGACGCGCTGTTCGTCGCGACCCCGGTGGTGACCCCGGACCCGGGCGGCTCGTCGGCGACGCTGACCGTGAGCACCAAACTCAAAGTGGCCTGCCGGGTCTACTGGGGCACCACCGAGGCGGCCACCGACGGGTCGGCCACCGACCCCGACATGGCATCAACCGGTCCGCACACCACGCATCACGCGGTGATGACCGGGCTGAAGCCGGACACCACGTATTACTACCGGGTGGCCGGCGCCGACCCGTCCGGCCAGAAGTACGCGGCGGACCTGGGCACCTTCCACACCCTGTCCGCGAGCAGCCTGCCCGGCCCGAACATCGCGCCCAACGCCACGGTCGTCGGCGTCTCCTCGGAGTTCTCCGGCGCCTACAAGGCGGCCAATGCCATCGACGGCAACCCGGCCACCGAATGGTCAACGGCCGGGGACGGCGACAAGGCCTGGATCTCCCTCGACCTCGGCTCCGTCAGATCGCTGGCGGGGCTGGGTTTCCGCACCCGGTCGATGACCGACGGCACCGCGATCATCAAGTCGATCACCATCACCGGGGACGACGGCAAGGTGCTCGGACCGTTCCCGGTGGGGTCGGGCCTGACCGTGCTGCCGCTGGACCTGAAGACCCGCACGCTGAAGATCTCCGCGGCGAAGACCACCGGCGGTAACACCGGCGCGGTCGATATCGAGGTCTACGCCAAGCCCTGACCCCGTCCGCAAGAGGGTTGTGGCGTTTCAGGCGGTGCGGGCCGGGACAAGGGCGCGGCCGGCGTCGGTGATCTCGCGGTACTGCCCCGAGGTGCGCAGCAGCGGCGGGTCGGCCTTGAACAACGCGGCGACCTCGGCCCGCGGCAGGCCGACCTCGCGGGCGGCCTGGTGCGCTTCGAGCTTGTGCAGTCGCCCGTCCGGCGCGGCAACATACCGACGCAGCAGGTCCTGCGTGGCGCGTTCCGGATCGACCGGGAACGCCTCCCCCGGGGCGCCCTCGGCGCCACCGGAGCCCTGCCAGGTGCGCTTGGGGTGGCGACGCAGGTACTCCTGCTCGAGTTCGAGCATCCGCTCGGTGTGCCGACGGAACTGCTGCGCGGTGCCGTGCAGGAACACCCAGTTGCGGGTCGCGTGGGCCTGCGTGCCCTGGTGGGCCAGCTCGGAGTCGGAGAGCTCGGAGGCCGGGACGCCGTGGTCGGTCATCGGAATCCTTCGGGGTTGCGCCTAGTCAAGGCGGCGGAGTTCTTTCGCGAACCGGGCGGCGTTGGCGCAGTACCAGTCGACGCCGTAGGTCATCCACTCGGCGATCTGCTCGGGGTGCGCCATCTGGCGAACCTTGGCCGGCACCCCCAGGGCCATGTGGCCGGTGGGCACCTGCATGTCCTCGGCCACCACCGCACCGGCTCCGATCACCGAGCCGGATTCCGCCCCCGATCGGTTCATCATGATGCTGCCGGACCCGACCAACACCCGGTTGGCCACCGTGCAACCCTCCAGGTGCACCAGGTGCCCGACGATGCACTCCTCGCCGACGACGGTCGGCCATTGCTCGGTGGTGTGCAGCACCGAACCGTCCTGGATCGAGGTGCGCGCACCGACCGAGATGAAGTTGTGGTCCGCGCGCAGCACGGCGCCGGGCCAGATCGAGCTTTCCGGACCCAGCCGCACGTCACCGATCACCGAGGCGTCGGGATGCACGTAGGCGGTCGGATCGATGGTGGGCACCAGATCGCCCAGGGCGTAGATGGCCATTCAGTTCCCTTCCGGGCCAAACTCGTTCAGCACTGCCAGATCGTGCAGGCCGCGGTAGACGCGCATCGCGTTGCCGGCCCATACATCGCACAGCGTGCCCTCGTCCCAGCCCAGTGCTGCCACCGCCCGGGCGTTGCGGGCGACGCCGGGCATGCCGGGCCAGTCGGTGCCGAAGATGAACTTCTTCGCCAGCCGCGCGAGGTCGTAGCGGGCGTAGTACTGCGCCAGCCGCGACGGCGGTAGCCCGGACAGTTCGATCCAGACGTTATCCCGCGACATCGCCAGAAACGCGGCCGCGTCGTACCACCAGCCACGTCCACCGTGCGCGAGCACGAACTGCACGTCGGGGAAATCGCGCAACACGTCGTCGAGCAGTATCGGGTCGGCGTACTTGTTCTGGCTGCCGGGGAACGAACTGGTGCCGCAGTGCAGCACGACCGGCAAACCGGCCTCCCGGCACACCTGATAGGCCGGGTAGAGCATTGGGTCGCACGGCGCGAAACCGCCGTGCACCGGGTGCAGTTTCAACCCGACCGCGCCCAGCTCGACCTGGCGAGCCACCTCGTCGCCGACCGGGTGGTGCAGGTGCGGGTTGACGTTGGCCATCAGCCGGAATCGGCGCGGGTTGTGCTTGACCAGCGGCAGGTAGTCCTCGATCGGCTGGATGCCGGTGGTCTTCGGGCTGTATTCGGCGAACAGCAGCACCGCGTCCGCGCCCTGCTCGGCGAAATGCTCGTCCATCCGTTCCGGTAGCGGGGCGCCGTCGGTATCGAACAGGTCCGGCCAGGGGTTGGCGGCGCCGAACTCCTCCGCCCAGGCCACCCAGGCCGGACGCAGCGTGCTCAGCTTCGGCGCATGCACATGCGCATCGACGAGCAGACGACCATCAAGCATTGGGTGCGTGCTCCGCCACCAACTCGGTGTCCACCCCGACCTTGCCGACGCTGTGCGCGCCGCCGGGATTGCCGATCGGTGCGTCCCGGCCGGGCAGTGTCTGCGCGAAGAACCGGGCATTGTCCTCGATGTACACCACGTGCTCGGGCCCGGTCGCCCGGTCCTGGGTGATCGCCTCCACCGGACACACCGGCTCGCAGGCCCCGCAGTCGATGCACTCTTTGGGGTTGATGTACAGCTTGCGGTCACCCTCATAGATGCAGTCGACCGGACACTCCTCGGTGCACGAGGTGTCCATCACATCGATGCAGGGATCAGCGATGACGTAGGGCATCATCAGTTCCTTCGGTCGAGGAGCTGCCGAGCGAGTTCGCGCACCTGGAAGCGGCGAATCTTGCCGGTCGCGGTCAGCGGCAGCTCATCCACGACGAGCACATGCCGGGGACGTTTGAACGAGGCGAGTGAGGCCCGGCAGGCCCCGATCAGCGCCTCGGGGTCGAGCACGGCGCCCTGAGCGGCGACCACGCAGGCCACCGGCTTGTCCAGGCCGTCGGCGTCCGGCACGGCGACCACGGCCGCTTGGGCGACGCCGGGCTGGGCGAGCAGACAGGCCTCCACCTCACCGGGGGACACCCAAATACCCCCGGCTTTGATCATGTCGTTGGACCGACCCAGGCAGGTGTAGAAGCCCTCATCGTCGATGACGTAGGTGTCACCGGTGCGCATCCACTCCCCCAGGAACGCTGCCCGGGTGGTCTGCGTGCGACACCAGTAACCGGTGGTCAGCGAGCCACCCCGCAACTGCAGGTTGCCCGGCGTGCCGACGGCGACGGGCTGGTCCTCGTCGTCGACGAGGCGTAGGTCGTAACCGGGCACCGGGCGTCCGGTGGTGCCCGCGCGCACCTGCCCCGGCGCGTTGGACAAGAAGATGTGCAGCGCTTCGGTGGAGCCGATGCCGTCGATGATGTCCACACCGAACTTCGAGGTGAACCGCTGGTACAACTCGGCGGGCAACGGTTCGCCGGCCGAGGCGCACAGCCGCACCGAGGCAAACGTTTCGGCGGGCAGATCGGCAGCGAGCAGCGCGGCGTAGAAGGTGGGCACGCCGAAGAACAAGGTGGGGCTGTGCTTACGCAACACGTCGGCCACCGAGTCGGGGGTGGGCCGGACCGGGTCGAGGATCGCGGTCGCGCCCACGGACAGCGGAAACAGCGCCGAATTGCCCAACCCGTAGGCGAAGAACAGCTTGGCGACGGAGAAGCAGCGGTCGTCCGGGCGGATGCCGAGCACCTGCGCGCCGTAGTGCTCGGCGACGTAGCGGATGCTCTCGTGCCGGTGCATGGCCGCCTTCGGCACCCCGGTGGTGCCCGAGGTGTACAACCAGAAACCGGGTGAGTCCGGCCAGGTGTCAAACACCGCGTCGGAACTGCCGACGCCGTCGGCGAGCAACTGCGACCAGGAGATCTCGGTGTCCGCCCCGACCGGGGTGTCGTCGGTGCGGATCAACGTCGCGACGCCCGCGCTCGCGCACGCCGCCCGCGCGGTGTCGGAGAACTCCGGTGAGGTGAACACGGCCCGCGCCCTGGCGTCATGCAGCAGTTCGGCGAGCTCGGTGTCCCGGTACATGGTGGACACCGGCACCGGCACCACCCCGATCCGCAGCGCGGCCAGGTAGATCGCCAACAACTCGCTGCGGTCGGCACAGAAGAGCACCACACGTTCCTCGGGCCGCAGCCCGAGTGCGCGCAACCCCGCCGCCGCGGCGTGCACCTCGGCAGCGAGCTGCGCATAGGTCCGCGTCCCGCTCGGACCTGTCACGGCGGGCCGATCCCCGTGGCCCGCCTCCACCTGACGATCGATCAGGTACCAGCTGGCATTGAACGTTTCCCGGCCAGTCATGGCGCACCTCTCACTAGGCCAGGTGGACGTATTCGTATTCGAAGGGCTGACCATTGATCCCGGTCTTCGGCGGCGCGACCCAGCTGGCGATCTTGCCGACCTCGTAGACCGGCTGCATCAGCGAGATCACGTGCTCCTTGTCATCGGCCGACGGCAGGTAGGAGTCCACGTTCGCGTCCCAGGTGGCCTGATCCACGATCTTCCCGTCCGGGGTGAAGCGGTGCCCGGAGAACGTACCTACCTGACGATTGAAGCCGACATGCGGCAGGCTCACCCGGGTCTCGATGCCGGCGTCCTCCAGGATGGTGTTCCACCGCTTGACGCCGTTCGCGCAGTCCTGCGCGTACTCGTTGCGCAGGTCCACGTTCAGTGCGGTCAGCGCAGCCACCTGACGGTCCACCACGGTGTCGCCGTCCATCAGCGGGATGGACACGAAGTCCTCGATGAGCTTGTGGTCGTCCTTGCGACGGTCCTCCTGCCAACGGCCCTTGAGCCCGGCGGTGTAGTAGTTCGCCACGTTGGTGGAGGTGTCGCCGCCGAACAGATCCAGCGACACCGAGTAGTGGAAGTTGATGTATTTCTGGATCATGTCCAGTGGCACCCCGCCGAACTTGGCGATGTCGGTGGTGTCGTGCTCCTTCATCAGCTCCGCGGTGCGCATGACCACGCGGTCCACGCCGGTGGTGCCCACCATCATGTGGTGCGCCTCCTCCTTGAGCATGAACTCGCACGTCCGCGACAGCGGGTCGAAGGCGCTCTCCTTCAACGTGCCGAGCTGGTATTTGCCGTCCCGGTCGGTGAAGTAGGTGAACATGAAGAAGCTCAGCCAGTCCGGGGTCTCCTCGTTGAAAGCACCCAGGATGCGCGGGGACTCCTCCGACCCGGAGTTGCGCAGCAGCAGCGTCTCGGCCTCCTCGCGGCCCTCCCGGCCGAAGTAGGCGTGCAGCAGGTAAACCATGGCCCACAGGTGGCGGCCCTCTTCGACGTTGACCTGGAAGAGGTTGCGCAGGTCATACAGGCTCGGTGCGGTCATGCCCAGCCGGCGCTGCTGCTCCACCGAGGCGGGCTCGGTGTCGCCCTGAACCACGATGAGGCGCTGCAGTTCCGAGCGGTACTCACCGGGCACCTGCTGCCACACCGGCTTGCCCTTGTGCTCGCCGAAGCCGATCGCGCGGTCATTGTCCCGCTCGGCGAGGAAGATGCCCCAGCGGTAATCGGGCAACGCGATGTGGCCGAAGTGCGCCCAACCCTCGCGACCGACGTCGACCGCGGTGCGCAGATAGACATCCCGGGTCGGCAGCGCCGGGCCCATTTCCTTCCACCAGTCGAGGAACTTGGGCTGCCAAGATTCCAGCGCGCGCTGCAGCTTGCGGTCGGAGGCCAGGTCGACGTTGTTCGGGATGCGCTCGGTGTAGTCAATCGTCGTCATGATGTTCCCTCAGACTCGCTTCCGGTCGAAGACAGCTTTCTGGCCGGTGCCGAATCGGCGCAGGGCGCCGTCGGGACCGACCGCGTTCGGTCGGTTGAAGATCCAGTTCTGCCAGGCGGTGAGCCGGCCGAAGATCTTGGTCTCCAGCGTCTCCGGACCGACGAAGCGGTGGTTGGCCTCCATGCCGGTCAACGCGTCCGGGCTCATTGCCGCGCGCTCCTCGAGCATGATGCGCACGTCGTCCTCCCAGTCGATGTCGTCCAGCGCGTAGGTGATCAGGCCCAGATCCTGCGCCGCGGCGGCATCGAGTTCCTTGCCGAGCACGTTGCGCACGGCCTCCAGGCTCTCGTCGTCGCCGTAGAAGCGGGACTGCAGCCGGGTCAGGCCGTTTCCCATCGGTAGCGGGCCGAGGTTGATCTCGGTGACAATCAACGTAGCCGGTTCCTGACCCTCGGGCCCGTCCTCGAAGATGCCCTCGAGCATGTACTGCCGGTCAGAGGCCAGTAACAGCTCCAGGAACGGGCCGGCGAAGCAGGAACCCGGCTCGACCAACGTGATCAGCGAGCGACTGGTGACGTCCAGCCGCTTCAGCGTGCGCTTGTAGAAGTGCCGGACCTCGTTGACGAACCAGTCGTCAACGTTGTCGCTGACCACCGTCGAGTACGCGAGCAGCTTCTGCGCGTCGCCGGTGGTGCGGATGACCCAGGTGCCGGCCGTCAGTTCGTTGGTGCGCAGCCGCAGGATCGCATCGTCCAGCTCGCGGGTCAGCGCCAGCGGGTAGAACTCCGCGCCCTGCGCGTGGATCTCCTCGAGGGTGCTCGGCGGCGCGGTCTGCGGCGCACGAACCGTCAGGTTCACCTGGCTGCCCTCGCGGTCGATGGCGACGTCCACGTACTTGTAGTGCAGCCCGTCATCGGTGATCTCGCGCTGCAGCGGGGTGAGCGAGACGCCGGTGCCCTCGGCCGGACGGTGCGACTGCACAGCGGCGGTCAGCGCCCGCTCCCGCACGGTGTCGTAGAACTTGCTGCGCGGCACCGACGCGTCGACCAGCTTCCACTCCACCGCGGTCTTGCCGCGGATGCCCTCGGTCTTGGTGGCGAACAGGTCGGCGCGGTCCTTGCGCACGTGGCGCTTGTCCACCACGCGGGTCAGGCCGCCGGTGCCGGGCAGCACCGCGAGCAGCGGCACCTCGGGCAGCGACACGGCGGAGGACCCGTCGTCGATGAGCAGGATTTGGTCGCAGGCCAGCGCGAGCTCGTAGCCGCCGCCGGCCGCGGTGCCGTTCACCGCCGCGATGTAGGTCTGCCCGGAGTGCTCGGTCGCGTCCTCGATGCCGTTGCGGGTCTCGTTGGTGAACTTGCAGAAGTTCACCTTCCACGGGTGCGGCGAGCCGGCCAACATGCGGATGTTCGCGCCCGCGCAGAACACCTTCTCCAGGCCGCCGGTGACAACCACCGCGTGCACCTCGGGGTGCTCGAAGCGCAACCGTTGGATGGCGTCGTGCAGTTCGATGTCCACGCCCAGGTCGTAAGAGTTCAGCTTCAGGTCATAGCCGGGGACCAGGCCACCGTCCTCGGCGACGCGCAGCTCGATGGTGGCCACCGGGCCGTCGAACTTCAGGGCGAGGTGGCGGTAGGAGTCCGGAGAGGCGTCGAAGGACACGACCGGGGTGGGTGTGCTGTCGTCTGCCACGGGAATCTCACCTCAGAAAGGGAACGGCGTTGGGTCTATTGTTGACATGAATCTGGTGTTACGTCAAGAACTTGTAGCACTTTCCTGCGTGACAAACTCCATCTCATAACGTGTTACCCCCCGGGAGCGAGCATGCGCGAGTACTCCGAGTTGTACATCGACGGTCAGTGGCGGGTTCCGGCGGTCGCCGCCCCGCTCACCGAGGTGTACGGGGCTGCGGACGGCACCGTGGTCACCCGGGTCGCGGCCGGCTCTCCCGCAGACGTGGACCGGGCGGTGGACGCCGCCCGAAAGGCCTTCCAGACCTGGTCGCAGACTGCCCCGGCAGAGCGCGGCGCGGCGCTGAGCCGGCTCGCCGACGCGCTGGAGGCGCGCGCGGACGAACTCGCCGAACTGCTGGCCGAAGAGGTCGGCATGCCGCGCAGGATGGCGCGCAAGGTGCAGGTCGCAGGCCCGCTGATGATCCTGAAGTCCTACGCGAAGCTGGCCGCGGAGTACGAGTTCACCTCCGAGGTCGGTAACTCGCTGGTGGTGCGCGAACCCGCTGGGGTCATCGGCGCGATCCTGCCGTGGAACTACCCGCTGTACCTGCTCATCGGCAAGGTGGCGCCGGCGCTGGCCGCGGGTTGCACGGTGGTGCTCAAGCCGGCGGACGTCGCCCCGGGTGCTTCCTTCGTGTTCGCTGAGGCCTGCGCCCAGACCGGGCTGCCTGCGGGCGTGTTCAACCTGGTGTCCGGGGGCGACGAGGCGGGCGCGGCGGTGTCCGGCCACCCGGGCATTGACGTCGTGTCGTTCACCGGGTCCACCGCGGTCGGCGCGCTGGTGGCCGCGGCCGCGTCGGCGAACATCGCGCGGGTGGCACTGGAGTTGGGCGGCAAGAGCGCGAACATCATTCTCGACGACGCCGACCTGGAGAAGGCGGTCACCGCCGGGGTGAACAACGCGTTCCTGAACTCCGGGCAGACCTGCTCGGCGTGGACCCGGATGCTGGTGCCCGTCGCGCTGCAGGACGAGGCCTGCGCATTGGCGGAGAAGGCGGTGGCGCGTCTGACGGTGGGTCACCCCAAGGACGACGCGAGCCGGCTGGGCCCACTGGCCTCCGCCGAGCAGCGCGACCGAGTGGCCTCCTACATCGCGCTCGGCATCGACGAGGGCGCGCGGCTGGTCACCGGCGGGCCGGGTCTACCGGACGGCGCTGACCCCAACGGCTACTACGTGAAGCCCACCGTGTTCGCCGATGTGACACCGGACATGCGCATCGCGCGCGAGGAAATCTTCGGCCCGGTGCTGTCGATCATGCCGTATTCCGACGAGGACGATGCGGTGCGCATTGCCAATGGGACCGACTACGGCCTACACGGTGGAGTGTTCTCCGCTGACCCGGACCGCGCACTGCGGGTGGCCCGTCGGCTGCGCACCGGTCAGGTGGACGTGAACGGCGGCGCGTGGAACCCGTTGGCGCCGTTCGGCGGCTACAAGAAGTCCGGGCTGGGTCGCGAGCTCGGTGAGTTCGGCCTCGAGGAATTCCTGGAAGTCAAGTCGATCCAGCGCTGAACACCGGCCCGCAGACGGCGGATCTCTCCGGTCGGTGCGGTATTTTGCCGAGGTGCCCGCCGCACCCGTGATGTCCCGTCGGCACAGTGTGAGCCCGCCGAGCGCTCGTTCGCTGCTGCTCACCGTGCTCGGCGAGTTGGTGCTGCCCAATCCCGACCCGGTGTGGACCTCGGCGCTGCTGGACGTGCTCGCGGGCTTGGACGTGGAGGAGAAATCCGCCCGGCAGGCGATCGCGCGCACCGCGGCAGACGGCTGGATCGTGTCCACCCGGGACGGCCGCCGGGTGCGCTGGGAATTAGCCCCGCCCGGCCGCGTCCTGCTCACCGAGGGCACCGCGCGCATCTACGCCGCGAACGACCGGCAGCCGGACTGGGACGGCCGCTGGCTGGTGGTGTTGGCCTCGGTGCCGGAGACCCAGCGCAAGCTGCGCCATCGCCTGCAGACGCGCCTGGCCTGGGCCGGGCTGGGCAACCCCGCACCGGGTCTGTGGGTCAGCCCGCACCCCGAACGAGCGAACGAGGTGGGCCGGATCATCGCGGAGCTGGGGTTGGACAGCACCGCGTTGTCGTTCATCGGTCCGTTCGCGGGCATCGGGTCCGAGCACGCCCTGGTGCAGCGCGCCTGGGATCTCGACGAGGTCGGCGCGCACTACACGGAGTTCCTCGACGCTTTCGTCGACGTGAAGCCCGGGCCGGGTATCGCCACGCTGCTGGCCCAGGTGCAGTTGGTGCACGCCTGGCGCCGTTTCCCGTTCCTGGACCCGGCATTGCCTGACTCGCTGCTGCCGGACAAGTGGATTGGGCACCGGGCGCGCGAACTCTTCTACGCCAAGCACGACGTGTGGGCACAGGAGACGCGCCGCCAGTGGTCGCGGCTCACCGCGAACTGACCACCCCGTCCACGAATTCGCCGATCAGCGCGGCAAATTCGTCCGGTCGCTCGATGTGCGGCATGTGCCCGGTGTTCGCGAACAGGTACGTGCGCGCGTCGGGGAAGGCCCGCTTGGCCGCGTCGAACTGACTGGGCGGCAGGATGCGGTCGCGGTCACCCCACACGATCAGCATCGGACGCGGGTGCGCAGCGGCGGCGGCCAGCAACTCGGCACGCCACTGCGGCAGCACGCCGCGGAACGTACCGAGGTGGTGCATGATCTCCGCCATGAAAGCCGCGGCACCGGGTCGGCGGCCGAGGCGCAGCGAGTGCACGATCCGCTCTTTGTCAGCAAGTTTGCGATCGGCGTAGAGGGCCCGTTCGGCGTGCCCGAGCCCGGCTTTGGTGGGTCGGTTCAGCATCACCCTGCCGAGGAACGGGATCGCCAGCATGCGCAGGATGTAGGAGACCTCGGCGCCGAAGCCGGCGCTGTTCACCAGCACCAGGCTCGCCACCCGGTCCGGCGCCAGCGCGACGCTCTGCAGGCTGACCGCGCCGCCCAAGGAGTTGCCGATCAGGTGCACCGGGCGGGTCTCCCCCAGCGCGTCCAGCGCGCTGAGCACGCCGCGGGCCAGCGCCGCGAGCGTGGCCGGTTCCGCACGGCGGGTGGAGAAACCGAAGCCGGGCATATCCAGCGCGATCACCCGGTGGGTCGCGGACAACCGGGGAACCTGCAGGTTCCAGTCCTCCAGGGACCGCGCGATGCCGTGAATCAGCACCAACGGCGGCCCGTCGACCGGGCCCGCGAGTTGGACCCGGACTCCACGACCCTCGACGGTCAGCGTCTCGGTGCTCACCAGTTGTAGAAGCCCTTGCCGGACTTCTTGCCCAGTTCGCCGTTGGCCACCTTGTCGATGAGCACCTGCGGCGGGGCGAACCGCGGGCCCAGCGTCTTCTCCAGATGCCGGGCGATATCCAGCCGCACGTCCAGCCCGACCAGGTCGGTGAGCCGCAGTGGGCCCATCGGGTGGCGGTAACCCAGCTCCATGGCCTTGTCGATGTCCGCGGCGGAGGCGACGCCGTCGGCGAACATGCGCATGGCCTCCAGGCCAATGGCCACACCGAGCCGGCTGGTGGCGAAGCCGGGCGCGTCGTTGACCACGATCGGCTCCTTGCCGATGCGGACGACGAGTTCGCGGGCGGCGTCGAGCACTTTGGGTTCGGTGCGCGGGCCGCGCACGATCTCCACCAGCGACATCACCCAGACCGGGTTGAAGAAGTGCAGACCGAGGAACTGGCCGGGGTTGGCCAGGCAGTCGGCGAGGCCGTCGATGGACAGGCCCGAGGTATTGGAAGCCAGGATCGTCGGCGCACAGTGATCCTCAATCTGACGCAGGATCAGATGCTTGAGGTCGATGCGCTCCGGCACTGCCTCAACCACCAGGTCGGCACCCTCGGTGGGCAGGTCACTGATCGAGGCGACGGTGGACAGCCGCTCCAGGATGGCCTCGGCATCGGCCCGCTCCAGCTTGCCCCGGGACACCGCGCCCTCGGCCACCGCGCGTAGCGAGTCCAGGGCCCCGTCCCGGCGCCCGGCTTCCGCCTCGACCAGCACCGCGGTGTCGCCGGCCGCTGCCAACACGTAGGCGATGCCCAGCCCCATGGTGCCCGCGCCGATAACCGCGGAGTACGAACTCATCAATCAGAACCTTTCCCATGGACTGGCGACGGTCGCCCCGGCCTGCGCACCCACAGAGTCTCCGGGCCGCGGAACGAGATATTGGGCGAGTACTGCGGTTCCCGATCCTCGACGAGGACGACGTCGGGCATTCGCTCGGCCAACATGTTGATCACGATCCGAGCCTCCAATCGTGCCAGCGGGGCGCCGAGACAGAAATGGATGCCCTTGCCGAAGGAGAGTTGGCGTCGAGCGTTGGCTCGGCGGATGTCGAAGTCGTCGGGCTGCGGGAAGTGCTCCGGTTCCCGGCTCGCCGCACCGAACGCGAGCACCAGCCGAGCGCCGGCGGGGAGGGTCACTCCGGCGAGTTCGGTCTGCCTGGTGGTGACCCGCCGCCACATCGGAACCGAGGTGTCGAAGCGCAGAGTCTCCTCGGTGGCGCCGGCGATCAGCGATCGGTCCGCGACGACCTCCTCCCAGACCTCGGGACGGATGAGCAACTGCCGGGTCATGTTGCCGAGCAGGTTGGTGGTGGTCTCGTGACCGGCGAAGCTGAGCGCGAAGATCAGGCTGGTGATCTCATCGTCGGTCAGCGCCCGTTCGTCCGCGATGAGATCGCTGACCAGGTCGTCGGCAGATTCGGTGCGACGGCAACGGACGAAGTCGGAGCAGTAACGGCGGAACTTCACCATGCTGTGCGCGGAACCGAGCTGTTGCTCGGCCGATGGTCTGCCCCAGTTCACCTCGATCTTGTCCGCACACCACTGCTTGATCAGGTCCGCATCGTGCAGCGGGAACCCGATCAGGGTGAACACGGTGAGCGCCGGGAGGGGGTAGAAGACGGTGGCCATGACATCGAACTGGGGCTCGTTGGCGATGACGTCGAACAACTCCGCTGATCGGGCCTGGATCGCGTCCTCGAGCTTGGCCATCCGTCGTGGCGAGAGGGCCCGGGCCATGACCGCCCGGTAGCGCGAGTGCTCGGGTGGATCGCAGTTCGACAGCGTGGGCAGCAGATGCAGATCGGCGAGGACCGCGGCAGCGTCCTCGTTCACCGGATAGAGAGTGCGCTGGGCCTCCACTGCCGAGTAGGTAGCGGGATCGGCGAGGACTTCCTCGATCTCGGCGTAACGGGTGATGACCCATCGATCCAGGACCGGTGCATACCAGATGGGTGCATCACGGTTCAGCCGCGCGAGCGTCGGATAGGGGTTGCGTAGGTAGCCCGGGCTGAGTGGATCGAAGTCGTGGGCGATCGGGCAGCCGGTCACCATCGTTTCGCGGCCGATCGTCACCGTTGTCTCCTCAGCCCGAGGTGTCCAGCAGCGTGCGCGCCACCCAGGCATTGGTCCAGGTCGCCATGGACAACGTAACCGTGTCCGCGCGCAGCCCCCGGCGCAGCGTCTCCACGCCGATCAGGTCATCCGGCGCGATATTGCCCAGGTTCGCCCCGGCGCCCAACCGTTCCACGAACCACGCCTGCTGGGCCTTGGTCGGGGCCTCGAAGATGATTCGGTCCGCGGGTACCGCCGCGAGTAGCGCCTCAATCAGCTCCTGGCGCGGCTCGCCCGCGGAGTCGTACACACCGACCGTGCCGGATTCGCGGCCCTCGGCGATCACGTACGCGGCACCCGCGTCCAGGTCGGCCTGCATGTCCTCGACCCAGATCTTCGGTTCGACAATGGCCGCACTGTCCTTGCAGCCCACCTCGGCCACCACCCGGAAGTCCGCGGACAGTTCCCGGATCAGCTTGCGCCGGCGACCGGCGCCGAGTTCCACGGTGCCGTCGGAGATCTCCACGGTGTCGAATCCGACCTTGCTGCACCAGGCCGCGAACTCGGGCACGCGGCCCTGACTGACCGCGAGTTCGAACAGCGTGCCGCCGGGCGAGACGTGCACCCCGAGCTCCCGGCAGCGGGCCGCCTTGGCCGCGGCCACCTTCTGCGGGGTGACGTAGGCGGTCCCCCAGCCCAGCTTGACGAAGTCGAGGTAGCCGCCGGCGATCTCCAACACCGAGGCCAACATCGCCTCGGGCAGCCCCTTGTCCAGCATGTGCGTGAGGCCGCTGCTGCGCGGCTTGCCGGACCGGATCGGCAGATCCAGGAAGTCGGGCACGTCGGTCACGTGGCGCTCCTGCTCATGCCGCACTGTCCTTGATCTCGGCGCGCACCAATGCAGCACCGGCCACCAACGCGGCCAATTTTGCTCGCGCGACGTCCCGATTCAACTTCACCAGGCCACAGCTGGTGGTCAACCCGAGGCGGGTGGCGGGCACCGCCTCGAGTACCGCGCGGATGCGCGCGGCCACCTCGGATGCGGTTTCCACCTGCTCGGTGCGCACGTCGATCACCCCGGCCACCACCTCACCCGGCCACGGCGATTCCCGCAACGCGGCCAGGTCCGCATCATCCAGCGCCTCGGTGTTGAGCACCTGCACGTCGGCGTCCAGCACCGTCGGCCACAGCGCGGCCAACGTCTTGGGTTCGTCCTCGGTGGCCGACGGGTCGTCACCGAGCACGTAGCGCTTGAATCCGTGCCGTCCGCCGGACACCAGCAGCGGCCGCGGTCGGGCGCTCGCCGAGCGGCAGACGTGCACCCAGAACTGCACGTTGACCCCGGCCACCGCGCGGTTGAGCAGTTCGATCTCCCAACCGCTGACCCCATGCGACCACAGGAATTCGTCGATCTGGATGACGTCCACGCCGGCATCGGCCAGTCGACGGAAGTCCTCGTTCAGCGCGTCGGCCAGCGCCGCGCCGAGCTCGCGCTGTGCCCCGTAGTGCTCGTCCTTGGCGAACAGGGTGAGCACCTGCAGCCCGGTGTAGGACACCTTCACCGGCCGGTCGGTGGCCCGGCGCACCGCGGACAGCGTCTCGGTGTGCAACGGCACCCGCAGCGACACCGGGCCGGTACAGCGCGGGGAGACGAAGTCGGTGCCCGCGGGGAGCTCGAAGCCGCTCAGCCGCTCGTAGTAGTGGTAGAGGATCTGCCCATACGCGCTGGACCCGCCGTAGACGCGGCCGTCCGCGATGACGTCCAGCCCGGCCTCCTCCTGGTCGTGCACGATCGCGGCGACCGCGTCGTAAAAGGCCTCGCGGGACGGCGAATCGAACTCCGGGGCGGCCGGCAGCCCGGGCCGGGCGCGCAGGGGCAACGCACCCGCGGCATCGGGGAACACCGCCCAGGGCTGGTCGGCGTACCAGGTGGGGTTCGGATAGTTGCCGACCATCGTGGTCGGCAACAACCGGTCACGGCCCGCGATCTTCACAGCGTGGTGCTCATCGCGCCGTCGGCCAGCAGCAGCGCCCCGTTCAGGTAGGCGGCGCCGGGCGAGGCCAGGAAGACCACCATCTCGGCGATCTCCTCGGGGCTGCACACCCGTCCGGCGGGGATCTTGGCCAGCAGTTGCGGGCCCAGTTCGGGGTCCTCCAGCCGCCAGCGGATAAACGGGGTGTCCATCCAGCCCGGGCCGAGCGCGGTCACCCGCAGACCCCTGCCCGCGTATTCCGCGGCCAACGCCTTGGTGAAGTGAGCCAGCGCCGCCTTGCTCACGCAGTACGGGCCGCGCCCGCGCAGGATCATCGTGGAGGCCACCGAGGCGATGTTCACGATTACCCCGTCGCCGCGTTCGAGCATGCCGGGCGCACACGCCCGGCTCATCAGATACGGACCCTGCAGGTTCACCCCGAGGACGGCGTTCCACTCCTCCAGTGGGGTCTCCAACAGCGGTTTGGGTTCGCCCAGCCCCGAGATTCCGGCGTTGTTGACCAGCACGTCGATCCGGCCCAACTGCTCGATCGCGGCGGCCACCCCGGCGTTGACCGAGTCCACGTCGGCGACGTCGATGTCCACGCCGATCGCGCCGATCTCCTTGGCCGCGATCGCGGTGTCCGCGAGGTCGGCGATGCACACCCGGGCGCCGGCCGTCAGCGCTGCTTCGGCGACCGCGCGGCCCAGGCCGCGGGCGCCACCGGTCACCAGCACGGTGCGATCGGAGAGGTCATAGGTGTTGGGCACACGGACACGGTACGCACGGGGCCGCCGGGGGTCCTAGGGCCACTTAGGCTGCACGGCGTGGACGCCGCCGGGATCGTGCTCGCCGGAGGTCGCTCGTCGCGGATGGGCACCCCCAAGGCCGACCTGGAGTGGCACGGCTCCACGTTGCTGCACCGCACGGCCGCCCTG
>DASXPS010000208.1 GCA_036493475.1 Sporichthyaceae bacterium
GGTGAACGTTCTGGTCCAGCCGGAGAAGGCGTGGTTGGACGCGATGGCGATGCTGTCGACGCGTCAGCCCAGCGGCCGCGTCTCGCTCCAATCCAGGATCAGGATGCGTTCGGCGAAGAACCATCCGCCGTCGAGCTTGACGAAGCTGTCGAGGTAGCGCAGCGAGGCAATCATGATCGTGCGCACGCCGTCCTCAGTGAACACGTGATGCGCGATCGTGTAGCTCTCCCCCGTCGCGCGATCACCATCCAACACAACCGTGCTCTGCCCGTTGAAGTGCGTGGTCACCTCGTAGCGGTTCAGGTCCGCGAACACCGGGGTGAGCGCTTCCCGCCCGTGCAACACGTAACTCGGCTCGGTACCCGCACCGTCCATGTGCACCACGAATCGGGTGTCGACGGTGAACAGTGCCTGCTGGCCCTCGGCGTCACGCCGATCGGCGCAGTGGGCGTAGGCGTCGAACAGCTCGCGGATCGCGAGTCGATCGGTGGCCTCGGTCGAGTCGGGCACGGTGGTTCTCCCTCGGGGTTCGTGAACCTTGATTGTCCCCAATCCGGACGTGATCGTGGTCGAGACCCGACCGCAGGACGCGCATCTAGGCTGACAGTCCGAGTGCACAAGAGCGGGAGATCCGGTCTGAAGGGCGTAGTAATGGCAGAGGACTTCGGCAGCTTCCAGAACGAGATCTACCTTGCCGGTCTGGCGGGTGTCGCCCCGATGTTCCCGATGGAGTTCGGCGAACTGGAGCGCCGGGCCGCTGCGGCGCTGCCGCCGTCGGTGTTGTCCTACGTGGCCGGCGCTTGCGGTGACGAGTTCACCCAACGGGCCAATGTCGCGGCCTTCGACCGGTGGGGCCTGATGCCGCGGATGATGCGGGCCTCGGCGACCCGGGACCTGTCGGTCGAACTGTTCGGCCGGCGGCTGCCCAGCCCGTTGTTCATGGCCCCCGTCGGTGTCATCGGCCTGTGCACGCAGGACGGGCACGGCGATCTGGCCACGGCCCGGGCCGCGGCGCGAACCGGCGTGCCGATGGTCGCCTCGACGCTCACCGTGGACCCGATGGAAGAGGTGGCCGCGGAGTTCGGGTCCACCCCGGGGTTCTTTCAGCTCTACACCCCGACCGACCGTGAACTGGCCGCGAGTCTCGTCACGCGGGCCGCGAAGTCCGGCTTCGCGGGCGTGGTCGTCACCCTCGACACCTGGGTCACCGGCTGGCGCCCGCGTGACCTGTCCACCTCGAACTTCCCGCAACTGCGCGGGCACTGCCTGACCAACTACTTCACCGACCCGGTGTTCCGCGCCGGGCTGGCGCAGCCTCCGGAGCAGGATCCGCGTGCGGCGATCCTGAAGTGGGCGAGCACGTTCGGCAACCCGCTCACCTGGAGCGACCTGCCGTGGCTGCGCTCGCTCACCGATCTACCGCTGATCCTCAAGGGAATCTGCGACCCCGAGGACGTGCGCCGGGCCAAGGACGGCGGCGTGGACGGCATCTACTGTTCCAACCACGGCGGCCGTCAGGCCAACGGTGGGCTGCCCGCCATCGACGCCCTACCCGGCGTGGTCCAGGCCGCCGACGGAATGCCCGTCCTGTTCGACTCCGGCATCCGCTCCGGGACCCACATCATCAAGGCGCTCGCCCTGGGTGCCACCGCGGTCGGGGTCGGCCGCCCCTACGTCTATGGCGCGGCGATCGGCGGCACCGACGGCATCGTGCACGTGCTGCGGTCCCTGCTCGCCGAGGCCGACCTGCTGATGGCCGTGGACGGTTACCCGACCCGCGCCGAGCTCACACCCGACCGTCTGAGGCGTCTCGACCTCTGACCTCAACGGCCGCGGGTGACCCGTCGCCGCGGAGCCGGTTCCTCCACGACCTCCGCAGCCACCTCGCACATGCCGCCCGGATCCGTTGCCTCGGCCTGCGCGGCGACCCGCTGCAACAGGGACCGGAACGTGGTGCGCTCGTCGAAGTCCAGAGCGGCCAGGACGTGCGCCTCAACCCGGGCGAGCCGCTTGTCGAGGTCGGCGAGCAAGCGCGCCCCCGGCTTCGTGACAGCGATGCGCCGGGCGCGCCGGTCGGCCGGATCCGGCTCGCGGGTGACGAGGCCGGCTTCCTCCAGCTCATCGAGCAGATAGGTCATCACCGTGCGGTCCATCCCCAGCCGCGCCGCCAACGCGAGCTGGGTGCCGGGCTGATCCCGGGCGGCGGCGGCCAGCACCTGGTAGGTGCGCGGCCCGCCGGGCAGGTCGGCCGTGACCTCGGTCGCGGCCTTCACATACGAGCGGAACACCGCCCCCAGCGCCCAACCCAGATCGTCACCCAGTGCTTTGGCGCAGGCAGGCGAGATGGGCACCCCGGTGGTCACCCGACCAGCGTAGCGAGGGATCGGATTGCGGGAAGAAATTCTTCGGGAGCGATGTTCTGTCTCGCAGATGATCTGAACAGCTAGTCATCCCGGGAGTTCGCCGTGAACCTGTTCCGCCTCGACACCAGCCTGCGTACCACCGGCTCTACCAGCCGCGAGGTCGCCGACACCGCCGAAGCCGCCTGGCTGGCCGAACACCCCGATGGCCAGGTCGTGCGCCGTGATCTGGGCACCGATCCCCTCCTGGTCACCGACTGGATGCAAGCCGTCGCCGGCTCCCCCGAGGCGGCCAAGCTCGCGGCGACCCTCGCGGACGAGCTTCTCGACGCCGACGCGATCATCGTCGGAACCGCGCTCTACAACTTCGGCGTCCCGGCCCAACTCAAGACCTGGGTCGACCTGCTCATCACCGACCCGCGCTTCGGCCCCGGCGCCGAGCAGCCGCTGGCCGGCCGTCCCGCCATCCTCATCGTCGCCCGCGGCGGCGGCTACGGCCCGGGCACCCCGCGCGAGGGCTGGGACCACGCCACCCCGTGGGTGCAACGCGTCCTCGGCGACGTGTTCGGTCTGGACGTGAAGCTGGTCGAGGCCGAACTCACCATGGCCCCCGTCGTCCCCGCGATGGAGGCGCTGCGCGCCATCGCCGAGCAGAACCGTCAGGACGCGCACAGCGCCGCCGACACTCACGGTCGGGCGCTGGTCCGCAACGCCCGCGACCGCGCCGCCTGAGCCGCACCGCTCTGCTTCAGCCTTGCGCCTCGAGGGAGAGCCATTCCCATGCGCGCCAGGTCTCGAGTCGTTCTGCGTAATCCGCGGTCGCCAGTTCCAGCGGGCCGTCACCGAAGAACACCCGCAGCGGCGGTTGGTCCGCGTCGACCAGCTTGAGCACCGCATCCGCACTGGCGGTCGGATCGCCCGCCTTGGGCCGGTGCTCGGCCCAGAAGGCGTCTCTGGCCTGATGGATCAAGTCGTATGCGGGTAGCCGCGTGGACCGCTGCATGGACGGTCCGCTCCAGTCGGTCGAGAAACCGCCCGGCTCGATGATCGTGACGTGGATGCCGAAGTCCTTGACCTCCCGGGCCAATGCCTGGCTGAAGCCCTCCAGTGCCCACTTCGAGGCGTGGTAGGCCCCCAAGCCGGCAAACGCCGAGATCCCCCCGATCGAGGAAACCTGCAGGATGTGCCCGCTGCGCTGCTCGCGCAGGATCGGCAACGCCGCTTGCGTCACCCACATCGCGCCGAAGACGTTGGTCTCCAACTGCGCGCGGAACTCCGCCTCGCCCAGCTCCTCGATCATGCCGGCGTGGCCGTAGCCCGCGTTGTTCACCACGACGTCGAGGCGACCGAAGTGGTCGTGGGCCCGCGCCACCGCCGCAAAGGCGGCGTCCCGGTCGGTGACGTCCAGCGGAATGGTCAGGATCGCGTCCCCGTGGGTGTCCACGAGATCCTTCAAGGTCTCGGTGTTGCGTGCGGTGGCGGCGACGCGGTCACCGCGCTGCAGAGCGGCGATGGTCCACTCGCGGCCGAAGCCGCGGGAGCTGCCGGTGATGAACCAGGTCTTCATGTGATCTCCCCGTGCAATGCAATCTACGACGAACCGGAGGAGCCTCCGTTTGGATGGACGGTAATCGGAGGAGCCTCCGTTTGGCAAGTCCGGCCGGGTGAACACCCCGTGCCAGGACCTCGACCGGGCACACCGGGGGCACCACGAAGAGCTCCACCGCCTCCGGTGCCCGAGTGATCGACCACGCTCCCCCCACGGTGCACGCCCGTGCTCCTTGGAGCACAGTCAACCAGCGTGAATCTCCTCCGGCGCCGCCCGGTCGGCCAACGGACCGGCCGGCTCTTGTTGACGCCACCGGCCCGGTGGGACTCCGTGGTGGCGGCGGAAGGCCGCCGCGAACGCGTAGGGCGAGGCGTAGCCGGTACGGGCAGCGATCTGAGCGAGGGTCAGTTCGCCGGCCCGCAGCTGATCCCGGGCCAACGTCATGCGCCACTCGGTCAGGTACTGCATGGGTGCCTGACCGAGTACGAGGGAAAAGATCCGGGCGAATGCGGCGCGGGACAGCCCGCTGAGGGCGGCCAACTCCGGCACCGTCCACGGGTGGGCGGCGTCGGCATGCATGGCACTCAACGCCGGGCCGAGCCGCGGGTCGGCCGCGGCCTGATACCAGCGCGGCGCCTGCTCGCTGCGCTGGAAAGCCGCGCGAATTGCCAGTACCAGCAGGACATCCAACAGGCGGTCGAGCACCGTCTGTTGGCCGGGCGCGGGGGTGGCGAGCTCGGATGACAACAGCGCGATGACGTCGTGCAACGGATCGTCCGCCGCGGCCGACAGGGTCAGGATCGGTGGCAGCGCTTCCAGCAGCCCTCGGCCGACGTCGCCGGAGAGAACGTACGCCCCGCACAGGAACACGTGGGCGCCCTGCGTGGATGCGCGTTCGTCGACGGCGTGGCGGGCCCGGAACTGTTCGGGCGACAGGCAATCGGCGTTGGGCTGGTGCCCGATGAAGTGGTCGGGGCCGCCGCGGACCAGTGCCACGTCACCGGGCGCGAGCTCCACCGCAGACCGCGGATCGTCCAACCACAGCCACATCCGCCCCGCGATGACCGCGTGCACGGCCAGCTGGATCGTGCCGGGAAGGCGCAGGCCCCAGGGAGGGTGTGCGACGGACCGGGCGAAGACGCCGCCCGAGGCGCGAGCCCGCATCAGATGCGCTTGCAGAACATCCACGGTGCGAGCGTTCTACACAATGAACCGAGCGTCAAACATATTGATCCGCTTCCAGCAGTCCAGCACGCTCGAGCTATGACGAATTCTCCTTCGAACACCCTGGTGCTTGCGGGCACCGGGAAGACCGGCTCTCGGCTCGCCACGGAACTCGCGAAGCGCGGTCTTGGCGTTCGCACCGCGGCCCGCAACGGCGCGGATGTCCGCTTCGACTGGGACGACGCCACGACCCATCGCCCGGCCCTGCAGGGCGTCGACCGCCTGTACCTGGTCGCCCCGGTCATGCG
>DASXPS010000209.1 GCA_036493475.1 Sporichthyaceae bacterium
CGGGCAGCTTCTTGACGTCGAAGACGTAGGTCACGGCGGTGAACAGGCCACCGGCGTAGATCTTCTCGCCCTTGTGCCACACGTACTGCATGTGGTGCGGTTCGTTCTCCACCACCGGCGAGGTGGTGATCGTATTGACCACCTTGCCGTAGGTGGGCAGGCCCTTGGTGGCGTCGACCACGGCGAGGAAGTCCGGCCCGGCGCTCTCGTCCGCGACGTTGTTGTTGGCGGTCACCGGGTTCACCGACTGACCGTGGGCGATGGTCGCGCTGCCCTCGTCGCCGGCGTTACGGTCACCGGCCCAGACGACCAGGTACTCGTGGCGGATCTTGCCCTCACTGGTGACGAAGCTCTTCGCGGCGGGGTCGGTGCCGTTCAACGCGCCGCGCACCAGCTCGCGCTCCTTGGCCAGGATGGCCTTGGACGGCTGGACCAGGTGGTTGGTCGCGGTGAACACCCGACCGTCGGCAACCTTGATCGAACTGGTGCTCACCTTGATGTCCGAGGCCGACGCCGCGGAACTCTGCACCGTGAGCAGGCCCGCGGCGACGAGGACGCCGGCGCTGCCGAGGATCACGGCCCGACGGGTCGTGCGTGACTGACTGGACATGAGGCGTGACTCCCGTAGGGATTGCCGTCGGCGCCGCGTGCCCGCGGTCGCCCCGGCACCGGTCGGGGACCGGGATCGGAAAGGGGGTGAGACGTCGAGGCGCGGACGAGTGCCGGCGTTATCGCTCAGGCAGTCGCCCGGCACGAACATAACGCGCTCGCCGACCGCATCAGATCGACGTGCAGTCGGGCGACCAAAATCGTGAACGTGCTCACAAACCAGACGGTAACCCGACAAACCTGCTCAATGCAAACCAAAACGGTCGAGTTAGGTGTCGGTTGTCATTCCGGCTTGGCCGCGTCCAGCGCGCGGGCCTCGTCCGGGGCGGGCGCGCTGCCCCCCAGATGGGCGGGCAGCCACCACCGGTCGTCCTCCCCCTTGGGCGAGTCGGGGTAGTCCCGTTGGGCGCGGTCCAGCAGTTCCTGCAAGCGCCTGCGCAGCTCGTCGGTGACGGCGTTCGGATCGTCGCCGCGGGTCGGATACATGGGCTCGCCGACATAGACCAGCACCGACACGTGACGCTTCGTCAGCTCCTTGGGCCGGCCCTTGGTCCACATCCGCTGAGCGCCCCATACGGCCACCGGGACCAGCGGCGCCTTGGTGGCCAGCGCCATCCGCACGGCGCCGCTCTTGATCTCCTTGACGGTAAATGAGCGGCTGATCGTGGCCTCGGGGAACACCCCGACCACTTCGCCGGCCTTCAGCCTGGCCAACGCCTCCCGATAGGAGTTGGAGCCGGCATCCCGGTCCACCGGAATGTGGTGCATGCCGCGCATCAACGGGCCGGAGATGCGGTGATTGAACACGGCTTCCTTGGCCATGAAGCGGACCAGGCGTCTGGACGGTCGGGCGCCCCAGCCCGCGAAAATGAAATCCAGGTAGCTCACATGGTTGGAGGCGAGCACCACGGGTCCGGTACGGGGGATGTTCTCCCCGCCCTCGACCTTGATCTTCATGCCGAGCGCGGGAAACGCCACCCGGGCGAAGGCGATCACCCCGGGGTACACGCGCTCGGCCATGGGACCGGAGGGTAGACCTCAGCCGGCACAGTGCTTATCCCGGGATGACCCCGAGTCGGCCGGCCTGGTAGTCCTCGAACGCCTGCATCAGCTCTTCCTTGGTGTTCATCACGAACGGGCCGTAGTGCGCCACCGGTTCCCGGATCGGCAGGCCGCCGAGCAGCAGCACGTCCAGTCCCGCGGCGTGCCGGGCGTCCTGAGTGGTGTTTGCGCCCAGCTCGATGGCGTCGCCCGCGCCGAGCACGGCCAGCGTGCCGGTGCGCAGTTCGGTGTGCTCGGTGCCCACCCAGCCCGCACCGCTCACCCCGTAGACCAGCGCGTTGAACTGCGGGTCCCACGGCAGGCGCACAGTGGCGCCGGGGGCGATGGTGGCGTGCACCAGGGTGATCGGGGTGTGCGTGATGCCCGGACCCGCATGCCCGGCCAGCTCACCGGCGATGATGCGGAGCAGCGCACCGCCGTCGGCCGAGGAGAGCAGCGCCACCTGACCGGCGCGGATGTCCTGGTAGCGGGGCGGGGAGAACTTCTGCGCCGAGGGCAGGTTCACCCACAGCTGGAAGCCGTGGAACAGCCCACCGGAGACCACCAGGTGCTCCGGCGGCCGCTCGATGTGCAGCAGCCCGGAGCCGGCGGTCATCCACTGGGTGTCGCCGTTGCTGATCAGTCCGCCGCCGCCGTGCGAGTCCTGGTGCTGGAATTCGCCGTCGAGGATGTAGGTGACGGTCTCGAAGCCCCGGTGCGGGTGCCAGTCGGTGCCCTTGGGCTCACCCGGCGCGTACTCCACCTCGCCCATCTGGTCCATGTGAATGAACGGGTCGAGTGCGGCGAGGTTCACCCCGGCGAACGCCCGGCGCACCGGGAAACCCTCGCCCTCGTGACCACTGGGTGCCTGGATGTGACCCAACACGGGGCGGGTGGTGGTGGTCGCCGGATCCGGAGCTGCCACCCGGGGCAGCACGGCAATGTCGTCGACGGTGATGGCCGGCATCGGAACCTCCTCGGGACGGGTGCGTCACCCGGCCACAACCTGGTTGATGCGTCAACTATTCCTTATCGCGCGGCCGTTCGGCAACCCGGTGACCCGTATCCGAAGCCGGTCGCCGTCCGAGTCGGCCTGCATGGTCAACCCGATGTTGCTGTGCGCCCACTCCAGCCCCACCCGCAGGAAACGCCCGGGGTCCCGGGGGCGCTCGAACATCTGCAGGCCGATCATCACGGCCACGCCCATGTGCGCCAGCAGCCAGCACCGCTCCGGGTCGTCGATGACCAGGGCGAGGGTGTTGGCGTAGTTCTGCGCCCGGGCCCGGTCGATGCGCGCCACCGCCGCACCCACCGCCGGATCGCGGTAGCCCCAGGCCCGCAGCGCGGCCTCGGCGTCGTGCGGCAGTTCGTGCACTCGTTCGGCGGTGATCTCGAAGCGCCGCGCCGGGTCGGACAGGCCGGCCACCTCGTCCAGGATCGCCGCGTGCTCGTTCTCCCAGTGCCGCAACAGGGCGTCGGTGAATTGCGGCATGCCGGAGAAGTGGTGGTAGAAGGAGCCCTTGGTGACCTTCAGCCGCCGACACAACGCGGCGATGGTCAACGCTTCCGAGCCCTCGGTCCCCAGCAGCGCGAACGCGGCCGCGAAATAGGTCTCCCGACCCAGCCGGTTCGGGCCGCTGACCAGCGGCTTGCCCGTCGACCGCACCGAGTTGCGTCGGTACGCTGCCGTACTACCAGCGGTAATGGTCGCCCTCCGCGGTGCTCGCTGGACCCGGTCCTCCGTATCCATACCGTGCGGTACGGAATGTTGCCGTTTAACCAGTGAACGCGTACAAAGTGTTCAGAAGCATTGATACCAGACGAAACCTGGTGTTTTCCATACCCGAAGGTCTGGTAGGTACCAACGGAGGATTCACCTGTGGGTCGAGGCAAGATTGGTTCGGCAGCGCTCGCGATGGGGCTGATCGCGATCTGGGCGCCGTTCGTGGGCGGTAGCTCGGCCCGCGCCGATGCCACCTACCAGGCGCTGGCGTACTCGACCGGCATGAAGGTGATCTTCAGCAACCAGTCGATCCCGCTGGGCGTGGCACCACAGGTGCAGGGGCCGACGACGCAGGCGAAGCAGACCTCGTTGCAGCAGTCCGACGCCTACGCGGCCGGGCCGTACCCCGGTGAGGACATCGCCGGGCTGCCGGGCGTGGCCGGCGGCTCGCTGGGCGTTCCCGCGCCGGCCTACCCGTTCGTGGTGTCCACCGCGTACGGCGACGACGTGCGCCGCCTGTCCTATCCCGGCCTGGAGCTCAGCTCGGAGAGTGGTGCCACGGTCACCCAGGCCTCGGCCACCGGCGGATCCGAGGGCGCCGGAGCCACCTCACTGGCCCGCATCGTCCGGGACGGCGAAGAGGTCAGCGCGACCGCGAGTACCGACACCGACGCGCTGCGACTGGGCGAGGATCTGGTGATCAACGGCCTGCATGCCTCGGCCGACGCGGAGCGCGACGCCACCGGAAAACTGACCCGGTCCTCGTCGTTGACGTTCAGTTCGATCTCGGTGCCGGGCCTGGCGATGACCATGCCCAACCCACCGGGCTCGGCCGGCCCGCCGCAGAAACTGACCGCACCTCAGATCGGATTCGAGAACGGCACGTTCACCCTCACGGTGCCCGGTGCCCAACCCAGCGTCACGCCGATCCCGCTGGACCAAGCGCTGGCCGCGTTTGCGCAGGCCGGCTACAAGGTCACCTACCAGGCGCCGCAACAGACCGCGGACGGGATCATCGGCGCGGGGCTGCAGTTCAACACCACATTGCCCGCGCCCCCCGACGGGTCCCCCGCGGGCCTGTCCGGCACCACCCCGGTGACCGTCTCCATCGGGCTGGCCCAGGCGGAGATCTCCTACGGGGCCGAGCGGACCTCTGCCGGCACGGCCGTCGGCACCGCCCCGCCGCCGGCAACCACCGCCGCGTCACCCGTCACCCCGCTGCCCGCGGTAAGTGCGGACGTTCCGCTGCCGGATGCCGCCGCGCTGCCCGGCACCGCCCCGGCCACCGTGCCGACCTCGGACATCGCCACGCTCACCGCGGTGCGCGCCCCCCTGCACAGTGACGAGAGCTGGCTGTTCGGCGTGCTCGCCGGGGTCGGCCTGGCCGTCTGCGTCGGCGCCGTCCTGCTGATTCGAGGAGTTCGGGCATGAACGTGCTGAGCTGGGCGCGGCTGCAGTGGGACCGGGTGCTCGGTGGCACCGCGGCCGTCGCCGGCGCCGTGCTGTTGATCATCGGTTGGGTGCACGTCAGCGGTACTGGCTTCGTCGCCGAACAACTTCCCTATCTCGCCTCGGAGGGCCTGGGCGGAGTGTTCCTGCTCGGCCTGGGCACCGGGCTGTGGCTGTCCGCGGACATGCGCGATCAGTGGCGTGAGCTGCGCGCGATCCGCCACGGCATCGACGCGCAGAATGCGCGGGCACACCGCGAAAGCACCAGCGCGGAGCAGGTCCGTACCCGGTGACCAGCGTGACGGTGCCGGGCAGCCGGCGCGGCGCACTGGGCCGTGCCGCGACCCGCAACGGCCGGGCGCGCCGGGCGCACGACGGCACGCAGCCCTGGGCGCGCCGCGATGCGCTGCTGCCCGCTGTGCTCACCCTGCTCGGCGTGGTCGGGCTCTTGGTCGGCTGGCTGGGCATCAGCGACACGGTGTCGTTACCTCGGCAGTCGCGCTGGCTGGGTCTGGGCATCGGTTCGGTGGTGCTCGGCGCACTGGGCGTGGTGCTGTGGCTGGTGGCCGGGCTGACCAACCTGGGTCGGTTGCGCCGTGAGGTGTTCACCGACCTCGCCCGGCGCGCGGCGCAGGACGCGCCGGACCAGGTGATCGAGCACGCCGCGCGCTGGGGCATCGCCAAGGGCATGCGCCACCACCACCGCGCGGACTGCGAACTGCTCGAGGGCAAGGCCGTGCGCTGGCTGGACGCGGCCGAGGTGGCCGCGAGCAACACCGCGCCGTGCGGCATCTGTCGGCCGGAGGTTGACCGATGAGCGCTTACGTCCCGTTCCTGGTGTTCGGGCTGGTCTTCGGCTCTATCTACGGCATGGCCGCGATGGGGCTGGTACTCACCTACCGGACCTCGGGCATCTTCAACTTCGCGCACGGCGCGATCGGCGCCGGCGCGGCGTATGTGTTCTACGAGTTGCGCCAGCAACAGGGCATGCCGTGGCCGTTCGCCGCGGTTCTCGCGATCGTCGGCTTCGGCGCCGTGCTCGGTTTGCTGCTCGAACGACTCGCCCGCGGGCTGGCCCGGGTGCCGGTGTCGTATCAGATCGTCGGCACCGTCGGCCTGCTACTGCTCATCCGCGCCACCGCGACGTGGATCTACGGCTCGGACTACCGACTGTTCTCCTCCTTCCTGCCGCGGGACACCGCGTTCACCATCTCCGGGGTGGCGGTCACCAAGGAATCGGTGATCATCTTTCTGGCGGTCAGCGCCGCGGCCATCGGCCTGTACCTGATCGTGGAACGCAGCCGATTGGGCACCGTGATGCGTGCGGTGGTGGACGACCCGGGGTTGCTGGACACCACCGGAATCGCACCCACCCGGGTGCGCCGACAGGCCTGGCTGCTCGGTTCGGTGTTCGCCTCGGCGTCCGGCGTTTTGCTCGCCTCCCAGCAGCAGCAGTTGGACGCGACGCTGCTGTCCCTGTTGGTGGTCCAGGCCTTCGGCGCCGCGGCTATCGGCGCGTTCCGCAGCCTGCCGTTGGCCTACGGCGGTGGCATCGCCATCGGTATCGCGCAGAAGTTGGTGTCCAAGGAGACCTCGCACCACGCCTGGTTGCAGGGCCTGGACTTCAACCTGCCGTTCCTGGTGCTGTTCTTCGTGCTGCTGGTGCTCGGCCGCCGTCGCCTCGGCGACCTCGGCGCACAGGTGCGGGCGCGGGTACCGGCTCGTCGTCGCGGCACAGCGCCCGGCGCCCAGTGGCTGGTCGCCGCGGTGGGTCTGCTCGCCGCGGTGCTGGTGCCGCAGACGGTCGGCTCCCGGCTGCCGGTGTGGATCAACGCGATGAGCCAGGTGCTGTTGTTCCTCTCCCTCGGCCTGCTGGTGCACACCTCCGGCCAGGTGTCGCTGTGTCAGATGTCGTTGGCGGCGGTGGGTGCGGCGGCCTTCGCGCACGCGGTCTCCAACGGGGTGCCGTGGGGCATCGCGGTGCTGCTCGCCGGTGTGATTGCGGTGCCGGTCGGGGCAGTGGTGGCAATCCCGGCGATCCGGTTGTCCGGGCTGTTCCTCGCGTTGGCGACCCTGGGCTTCGGCATTTTCATCGCGCAGTTCTTCTACGTGAAGAGCTACATGTTCGGTTTCGCCGACCTACACACCGGTCGTCCGCACGTACTGAACCTGGACTCGGACAAGGGTTACTACTACCTGCTGTTGGCCTTCGCAGTCGCGGGCGTCGGCATGGTGGTGGCCATCGAGAAGTCCCGGTTGGGCCGGCTGCTGCGCGGCCTGGCCGATTCCCCCACCGCGTTGCAGACGTTGGGCGCGTCGGCGGATGTCACCCGGGTGCTGGTGTTCTGCCTATCCGCTTTCCTGGCCGGGATCAGCGGCGCGTTGTTCGCCGGTCAGTTCGGTTCGGTGTCCGGCACCAGCTTCAACTTCGTCGGCTCCCTGGTGATCCTCGCGGTGTTGGCCATCGCCGGGCGCACCACGGTCAAGGCCGCGATTATCGGCCCGATCGGCATGATCGTCGCCCCGGCCTATGCGCCGTCTGCCTCCGACGGCTTCCAGGTGCTGTTCGGGGCGGGTGCCATGATCGCGGCCATCTGCGCCTCCGGCGTGTTGAACACAATCTTCGGTCGGCTGAGCGCATTGGCCGGCTGGCGCGCGGAAAGCACCACCACGGCACGAGCCGAGGCGGCCCTCGGCAGGTCCGGTGCCGTGCAGGCAGCGGGAGCGCTGCGATGAGACATGCAGTAGAGATGAGGAGAACCCCATGATCCGCCGAACCGGACGACTGCGCGTCGCCCTGCTGGTAACCGCGGTGCTCGCGTTGAGCGCCTGCGGCAGCCGCGTCAGCGGTGAGGAGATCCTGGCCGGAGCCGGCGGCGGCACGGTGAAGCTCGACCCGTCCTCGGTGGCCGAACTGAAGTCGGTCGCGGGCGCCGCGGCTGCCGCGCCCGCCGCGGCAGCCGCCGGCACTGCACCCGGGGCCGCGCCGGTCGCCACCGGCACCACCGCGCAACCGCCGGCCGCCGGCACCGCGGCCACCGCGCCGAAGACCAAGGTCGGGGCGCAGAAGAACAGCGCCGGCACGGCGGCCGCCGCACCGTCGACCACCGCCGGCAGTGCCCCGTGCACTGCCCGGGGCGCGCCGGTGAAGCTCGGTCAGATCGGTGCGTTCTCCGGGGTCTCCGGCCCGATCACCGCCTCGGCGCGCACCGGGCTGGCCACCTGGGTGCAGGACGTCAACGCCCGCGGTGGCTTGGCCTGTCACCCTGTGGTGCTCTACGCGATGGACGACGGCGGGGACCCGGCCAGGGCCGCAGGCGAGGTGCAGCAGCTGCAGGACAAGGGCGCGCAGGCCATCGTCGCGGTGTTCGACCCGCTGGGTTTCGCGGGCCTGCGCGACGGGGTGGAGAAGGCCAAGATGCCGGTGATCGGCGGGGACGGCATCGACTTCTCCTGGAACTCCAGCCCGTATCTGTTCCCGGTCGGCGCCGGCCTGCTCGGCGCGATCCGTGGCGCGATCCATCAGACGGTGGCGTCCGGCAAGACCAACCTGGGACTGCTGTACTGCGTGGAGGCCAGCGTCTGCACCAACGCCGCCAAGATCATCCCCCCGGAGGTGCAGCGGGCCGGCGCCAAACAGACCTACTCCTCGGCGATATCGCTGACCCAGACCGACTTCACCGCCCAGTGCCAGGGGGCGAAGAACGCCGGGGTGCAGGCGCTGGGCATGGCCATGGACGGGGCCTCCATCGGCCGGGTGGCCCGCTCCTGTGCCGCGATCAACTATCACCCGCAGTTCGTCACCACCGGGTTGGTGCTGAGCCCGCAGAACGCCCAGGATCCGGACATCCGCAAGAACACGCTGTCCTCATCCAGCGCGGTCGCGCCGTGGATGCTCGTCGACACCGCGGGGCAGAAGGAATACCACGCCGCGCTGACGAAGTACGCGCCCGGACAGGTGCCGGACGCGGACTCGATCTATTCGTGGGCCTCGGGGAAGCTGGTGGAGGCCGCCGTCGGCGGGCTGGGGGCCGATGCCCGCAGCAAGCAGCTGACCAGTGCGGACTTCATGACGGGCCTGGGCGCGGTGAAGGACAACGACCTCGGCGGCCTGACCCCACCGATCACCTTCACCGTCGGGCAGCAGGCCGCGCCGCTGATCCATTGCACGTACGCCGAACTGCTCTCCGACAAGGGCTGGACGGCCACCACCAGCAAGCCGTTCTGCCTGTGACGGGCAGTCACATTTGATGGGTTGGCAGCATGCTTGAGCTGCGGCGGGTGAGCGCGGGGTACGGCGCTACCCGGGTGCTGCGCGACGTCACGTTGCGGGTGCCCGACGGCGCGGTGGTCGCGTTGCTCGGCGCGAACGGCGCCGGCAAGACCACGCTGCTGCGGGTGGCGGCCGGATTGCTGCGCCCGGACGAGGGCCAGTTGGTGATCGACGGGAGCGACGTCACCGGCCAGGCACCGAACCGGCTGGTGCGCCACGGGGTATGTCACATACCCGAGGGACGCGGGGTGTTCCCGTCGCTGACCGTGCGGGAGAACCTCGTGGTGCAGTCCCCGCCGGGACAGCACAGCGCCGCGATCGAGAAGGCGGCGAGCGCGTTTCCCATTCTGGGTAAGCGATTGGGCCAGGTGTCCGGGACGTTGTCCGGCGGTGAGCAACAGATGCTCGCGCTGGCCCGCGCCTACATCCAGAACCCCAAGGTGGTGTTGCTCGACGAGGTCAGCATGGGCCTGGCGCCGCTGATCGTGGACGAGATCTTCGACTTCCTGCATCGGCTGGCCGCCGGCGGCGCGAGCCTGTTGCTGGTCGAGCAGTACGTCACCAAGGCCCTGGCCCTCTCCGACTACGTCTACCTGTTGCAGCGCGGACAGGTGGCCTTCGTCGGTGAGCCCGGCGAGCTGGACGGCGAGGACCTGTTCGCCCGCTACCTGGGCCACACGGCCTGATCCCCTCGTTACGTCCGGCTGTCGCAGCGCTCTAACGCCGCGTCAGCCGGACGCAACGAGGAAATCGATGACATGGCCGCCGGCTTCCAGTTGGCGCACCTGCTCGCGGGCCCACGGCGAGATCGTGCTGTCCGGGGCGAGCGCGGCGGCGACGAACCGTGGCCAGGGCCACCATGCCACCGCCTCGACCTCAGTGGGGTCGAGGACGGGTTCGGCGTCCACCCGGGCCAGGAACACCGGACACAGTTCGTGCTCCTCGATGCCCTGAAAGCTCGCCCGGTAGGAGAAATCGGGCAGGGCGAGCAGCAGACGGGTCGGGGTCAGGCCGAGCTCCTGCTGCAGCCTACGGCGCACCGCCTGCTCCGGGTCCTCCCCCGGACCGGGGTGGCCGCAGCAACTATTGGTCCAGATGCCGGGGAACGTCGCCTTGAACAGCGCGCGTCGGCTGACCAAAAGGCGGCCCGCGGGATCGAACACGTAACTGGAGAACGCCAGGTGGTACGGCGTGGTGGCGCCGTGCACGGTGGCCTTGTCGGCCAGCCCACAAACGCTGCCGTCCGGGTCGAGCAGTACCACCTGCTCGGTCACCCGCCACCGCCGAGCGCGGCGCTGACCACATCCCGGGCCTCGGCCTGGATGCGGGCCAGATGCTCGGGGCCGGCGAAGCTCTCCGCGTAGATCTTGTAGACGTCCTCGGTGCCCGAGGGACGGGCAGCGAACCAACCGGAGTCCGTGGTGACCTTCAGCCCGCCGATCGGTGCTCCATTGCCGGGCGCGTTGACCAGACGCTGCCGGATCGGCTCGCCGGCCAACTCGGTCGCGGTGATCTGATCGGGCGTCAGCTTGCCGAGGATCGCTTTCTGTTCCCGGCTGGCCGGCGCGTCGATGCGCGCGTAGGCCGGCTCGCCGAACTTCGCGGTGAGCTCGGCGTAGTGCTCGCCGGGCGAGCGAGAGGTAACCGCGGTGATCTCCGCGGCCAACAGGCACAGCAGCAAACCGTCCTTGTCGGTGGTCCACACCGCACCGTCCCGGCACAAGAACGAGGCGCCCGCACTCTCCTCGCCGCCGAACACCAGCGAGCCATCCAGCAGGCCGTCGACGAACCACTTGAAACCCACCGGGACCTCATAGACGCGCCGGCCCAGGCTGTCCGCGACCCGGTCGATCATCGAGGAGGAGACCAGCGTCTTGCCGATGCCCGCGGCGGACGGCCAGCCGTCGCGGTGAGCCACCAGGTGCGCGATGGCCACGGCCAGGTAGTGGTTCGGGTTGAGCAGGCCCGCGTCCGGGGTGACGATGCCGTGCCGATCGGCGTCCGCGTCGTTGCCGGTGGCCAGGTCGTAGCGGTCACGTTTCTCGATCAGCGAGGCCATCGCGTACGGCGAGGAGCAGTCCATGCGGATCTTGCCGTCCCAGTCCTTGGTCATGAACCGGAACGTGGCATCCACCAAGGGATTCACCACGGTCAACGACAGGCCGTACCGCTCCGCGATCTCGCCCCAGTAGCCCACCGAGGAACCACCCAGCGGGTCCGCTCCGATGCGCACGCCCGAGGCGCGCACCGCGTCGATGTCCACGGCCAGCGGCAGGTCGCTGACGTAGCGGTCCAGGAAGTCGTAGCTGCCGGTGGTGTCCGCGACCCTCGCGCGGGACCACGGAATGCGTGACACCCCGCGCAGCCCATTGGTGAGCAACTCGTTGGCGCGGTTGGCGATCCACCCGGTGACATCGGTGTCCGCGGGACCGCCGTTGGGTGGGTTGTACTTGAAACCGCCATCGGAGGGCGGATTGTGACTGGGCGTCACCACGACGCCGTCCGCGGTGCCACCCTGTCCAGCGGCGTTGTGCACGAGCACCGCACGGGACAACGACGGGGTCGGGGTGTAACCGTCGCGGCTGTCCAACAACACCCGCACGCCGTTGGCCGCGAGCACCTCGACCGCGGTGACCACGGCCGGCTCGGACAGCGCGTGCGTGTCCTTGGCCAGGAACAGCGGGCCCTGGATGCCGGCTGCGGCGCGATGCTCACAGATCGCCTGGGTGATTGCGGCGATGTGGTCGTCGTTGAAGCTGGCGGTGAACGCGCTACCGCGGTGCCCGGAGGTGCCGAACGCGACGCGCTGGGCGGGATCGGCCGGGTCGGGATGCTCGGCGTAGTAGGCCGTGATCAGCCGGGCCACATCGACCAGGTCGCCGGGCTGCGCGGGCTGACCGGCCTGCGGGTTCGTGGTCACCCCACGAGTCTGCCCCAGCCCCCCGGGCTGACGTCATCCGCCTCGACCACCGGCGGCCCCGGTTTGGTGGTCGAGGCGACTGACAGGGGGCGTTAGTTGTGCCAGCCCTGCAACGGCGCGGAATCGTCCGTGCCACGCAGGGTGGCCAGCGCATCCTTCTCCAGCTGGCGGACCCGCTCGCGGGTCAGCCCCATCGGGGCGGCAATCTCGGCCAGCGTGCGCGGCACGCCGTCCCGCAGCCCGAAGCGCATGGTCAGCACCGCGGCCTGCCGCTCCGGCAGCGCGTTCACCATCGAGCGCAGCTGGGTGATCATCGCGTTGTGCTCGGCGATCTCCGCGGCGGCCACCGCGTCGTCGTCACAGATCAGGTCCGCGATGCGGGTCTCGCCCTCGTCACCGACCTGGGCGTCCAGGCTGACCGGTGCGCGGTTGAGTCGGCGCAACTCGTGCACCCGCTCCGGCGCTATCTCCAATTCGGCGGCCACCTCGGCGGCGCTCGGCGCACGGCCCAACGCGGCGCCCAGCGTGCGCTCCACCCGGTTGAGTCGGGACAGCTCCTCGACCACGTGCACCGGCAAGCGCACGGTCCGGCCCAACTCGCCCAGGCCACGCTGGATGGCCTGGCGGATCCACCAGGTCGCGTAGGTGGAGAACTTGTACCCACGGGCGTAGTCGAACTTCTCCACCGCGCGGATCAGGCCCAGGTTGCCCTCCTGGACGATGTCCAGGAACGCCGCGTCGCGGCCGGAGAACTTCTTGGCCACCGAGACCACCAGGCGCAGGTTCGCGCGCACCATGTGATCGCGGGCCGACTCCCCGTCAGCGGCAAGTTCGAGCAGGTCGCGGCGGCGGCGCGGGCCGAGCCGGGGCCCGCCCTTCTGCGCGGCCTCGTCCAGCAGACGACGGGCGAACACGCCGGCCTCGATGCGCTTGGCCAGGTCCACCTCCTGCTCGGCGGTGAGCAGCGCGGTGCCGCCGATCTCGTCCAAGTAGAACCGGATCAGGTCCGGGTCCTCGTTCACTTGCTCGGCGCGACGCGGCCGCCCGATGGTGGCGGTATTCGCGACGCGTCGGTTCGTGATGACCTCCGTTGACATCTGGCCCTCCTAGCCCCCGTTCGACGCCGGCGGGGCGTCGGACGGGCTATTAGGTGGGTTACCCGTCCGCGCGACGGCGGAACAACTCGTATAACTCCCGACGACACGCGGGTGTTCCCGGCGCAGGGTGGTCACGCGGTTACGGATCGAATCGCTACGCAGCGATCCCGCACGGTTACGGACGGATCGTCAGGTCACAGGTACAGACCGGCTCCGCCGTCGTTCAGCCGTTCGGCCGCCACGGCGTGCAGGTCGCGCTCGCGCAGCAGCACGAAATCGGTGCCGCGCACCTCGACCTCGGAACGGTCCTCCGGGTCGAACAGCACCCGATCGCCGATCTCGACGGTGCGCACGTTCTGGCCGACCGCCACCACCTCGGCCCAGTGCAGCCGCTTGCCCATCCGGGCGGTGGCCGGGATGACGATGCCGGCGGTGGAACGTCGCTCGCCCTCCGGGCTGTCCGCGCTCACCAGCACCCGGTCGTGCAGCAACCGGATCGGCAGCTTCTCGCCGAGGGTCGTGGCTTGCTCCCTGGCGGCCTTCGCGGAGCTCATGGCGGGAAGCGTACGCGGGGACAGACGAACGCCCCGGGGCGCAGGCCCCGGGGCGTTCGTTGAGCTGTGTGACTAGCCGCCGAGGCCGAGGCCGCTCACGACGTTGCCAAGGCCCAGCCCGTCGAGCAGGCCCGACGTCGGCGGCGCCGAGGTGCTGGTCGACGCCTTGGCATCGGGTGCCACCTGGCTGACCACCTCGCCCACGATCGGCAGACTCTTCGCGAGGTCGGTCACCGGCTTGAGCGTGCTGCCGACGGTGCTGCCGACTGTGCCGTCGACGAGGTCGGTGACCGGCTTGGTCGCTTTCACCACCGTGTCGCCGAGACCCGGCACCACACCGTCGACAGTGGAGCCCACCGTTCCGACGAGGTTGCCCACGACACCGGGCGCCGCGGCGTCGCCACTGTTGCCGCTGGACGGGTTGGTGGAGCCGTGGCTGCCACCGGCGGTGCCGCCGCCATTGTGCTGGCGCGGCACGGTGGTGCCCGAGGCCGGCGCCTGGTGCTCAGCGGTGTGCTCGGACAGACCCGTGACCACCGGGGACGCGTCGTCCAGAGCCGAGTTCACCGCCTGCCCGATCTCGACCGGGTTCGCGACGGGCGCGGCCACGGTGGTGTTCGGGGCGACCCGACCCAGCGAGTCCAGCCCGGTGCCGTGCGGCAGCACGACCGGTGCCACCAGCACCATCGCCTTCAGTGCGAGCAACAGTGCACCGGAGATACCGGCCACTGCCGCGGTCTGGCTCAGCACCTTGACCGGCCCATCGGCCTGCCCCCGGTGCGTGCTGATCGCGGCACCCCGGCTGACCCCTGCCGGCTTCCGCAATGCAAAGTCGCTCATGATTCCCCACCCCTGGAGATTGACCGTGTTGTAGCTACGTCTGCATCAGCAGAGTAGGGACGTTGCGCGACCACATGAATGACTGCCACGAGAGTTTGACCCAACGTCTACCGGTAACCCAGCGGATTCCCGCCGAACTACCACGAAGGCCCGTGACCTGCACAGATGCGTCGAGAAAGGGACAAATCGGGGCGGAACTGCGCGCGGAGCGTGGATTACCACCGACGCTGCGTCACAGTGTCAAGAATTGGTCAATGGAACCGACGCCAGACGACAACAAACACAAATGCCAGCGCCACTCCACCGGCAATTGCCACCTTATCCGTCTTCAGGCTGCCGTCGGGATTTACGACAATTCCCTTGGCGCGGGATTTGGCCTTCGCTGCGACATTTTTCGGCGCGACCCGCTCGGCTATGGCATCGATGGTCACGGCGAGTTGCTCGCGGGCGGTTTCGATCTGCGCCTCCAGCGCGTCCGGATCGCTCCTGCCCACCATCGCTCCCTGCTCGCACTCGCCCGACGCCCGCGCGCCGGCCGGAGGTCAGTCTGGCAGGTCCGGAACACTCCGGGCGCCCCGGCTCACTCCCGGCCAACGCCCCCGAGGGAAATGAACTGCGGCCCCGGGTCAAGATGGCGGGAACCGAGCTAGGGAGTGTCCCGTGTCCGTGCGCCTGTCCCCCGGCGACCCCGCGCCGGACTTCACGCTGCTCGACGCCGACGGCAACAAGGTGGCGCTGGCCGACCTGCGCGGCCGGCGGGTCATCCTCTATGTCTATCCCGCGGCGATGACCCCCGGCTGCACCACGCAGGCCTGCGATTTCCGCGACAACATCGCGCGGGTGGCCGCGGCCGGCTACACGGTGCTCGGGCTTTCCCCCGACAAGCCGGAGAAGCTGGCCAAGTTCCGGGAACGCGACGCGATCCCGTTCCCGCTGCTGTCGGACCCGGACAAGGGTGTGCTGACGGCCTACGGCGCGTTCGGCGAGAAGCAGAACTACGGCAAGACCGTGATGGGCGTCATCCGCTCCACCTTCGTGATCGACGCGGCGGGCAAGATCGAGAGCGCCCAGTACAACGTCAAGGCCACCGGCCACGTCGACCGACTACTGGCCCAGCTGGCCATCTGACCCCACCCACCCGCGCGGCCTCCGAAGAACCGTGGGCTATAGGTAGCGCTGCGTCGGACGCCGTGCGAGTTAGGGTCGCTGGCAGCGCGGGAGTGGCGGAATTGGCAGACGCGCCAGACTTAGGATCTGGTGTCCTCGGACGTGGGGGTTCAAGTCCCCCCTCCCGCACAAGCGATTGAGGCGAGCGGAGCGCGAGCAGCGAGGAACGAGCGCTCGCGGCTCCCGAGCCGATTGAAGCTTGTTGACCAACGCGCGGGCGTTCAGTCGGGTTCGAGCGTCGACCCGTTGGGAGCACCCCTCCCGCACCCTTCTCTCGGCATCCCCTCATGGCGTGTGGGGCTATCAGCCCGTTGGAATAGCCCCACACGCCATGAGACGACGGGGGTCATTCCGGTCGGCGGGCGACCATGTTCATGCCGATGGCGGACATCGCGAGCTCGTCGTTCTGGTTGAACCCCTCCATGCGAGTGAACAGGATGCCGCGGTCGGGCTTGGACCGCGATGGGCGGGCCTCGATCACGGTGAACCGCGCACGCAGCACGTCGCCGGGGCGGGTGGGTACGGCGAAGCGGAGTTCGTCGATGCCGGGTGAGGCGAGGCCGGCCACCCGGCTCAGGTAGTGGTCGACGTACATCCGCATGCACAGGGCTGAGGTGTGCCAGCCGCTGGCGATCAACCCGCCGAACGGCCCGGTGCGGGCCCAGTCTCGGTCGATGTGGATGGGCTGGGGGTCGTACCGCGTCGCGAACTCGATGATGTCGTCCTCGGTGATCTCGATGTGGCCGTACTCGTAGCTCGCGCCGGGCTGGTAGTCCTCGAAGTAGCGGTCATCGATCGGCACGGAGAAGTCGGCACCGAGGGACTTGGTGGATGATTCACCGATGGCAGGCGATGGCATCGCGACAGCATGCCCCAACGAGGCCGGGCGGATTACTCCACTACCCGTTTGTTCAGTACTAGACTACTTTCGTGGCCTACCGCCTGGAGCACCCTTTCAGCGCGGCCGTCTACGCCGGTCTGGCGGACGGTCGCGTCGAGGTGACCAAGGACGGGCGCACCGGGATCTTCGCCATGGACGGCAGCTGGCTCAGCGGCGAGCTGCGCACCGCGGATCCGGAGTTGATCCGCTGGGTGGGCAGTAACGGCTACAGCCCGGCCTCCCGGCACTTGGCGGGTTTCGCCGAGGAAGGTATCCGGGAATGACCGCGCGCTCGCCCGGCGTCAGCTACGCCGACCTGCTGGACGCGGACACCCACCAGGTGCCGGAATTCCTGCGCCGTACCGGAAAGAGCGACTTCGGCACCGAGGACATCGACGCCCGCTACTACTTCGACCCCGACATCGCGCGCCGCGAGACCGAGCGGATCTGGAAGCACACCTGGCAGTTCGCCTGCCGCGAGGAGCGACTGCGCAACCCCGGCGATGTCGAGGTCTATGACATCGCCGACCTGTCGGTGCTGCTGGTGCACGGCGAGGACGGGGTGATCCGCGGGTTCTGGAACGCCTGCCTGCACCGCGGTCGGCAACTGCGCGAGGCCGGCGGCGCGGCGAGCGAACTGCAGTGCCAGTTCCACGGGTTCTGCTGGGACCTGCACGGCGAGCTCAAGCGGGTGCCCGCGCGCTGGGACTTCCCGCAGGTCGATGCCGACACCTTCCGGCTGCCGCAGGTGCGGGTGGACACCTGGGGCGGGTTCGTCTTCGTCTGCCTCGACCCCGACCAGATCCCGCTGCGCGATTACCTCGGCGAGCTCACCGAGCTGGATCATTGGGACCTGGCCGGCCGCTACACCGAGGCGCACGTCGCGAAAGTGCTGCCGTGCAACTGGAAGGTGGCGCAGGAGGCCTTCATGGAGTCCTTCCATGTGGTCACCACCCACCCGCAGTTATTGCGCGGCATCGGCGACGCGAACTCCCAATACGACGCGTGGACCTGGGTCAGCCGGGCCATCACGCCGCGGGGCACGCCCAGCCCGCACCTGAACTACGAGCCGACCGAGCAACAGATCTTCGACGCGATGATGGGCCTGGGCCTGGACGACGCCCCGATCAAGACGCTGCCGGACGACGCCCGCGCGCGCACGGTGATCGCCGCGGCCAGCCGGGCCCGGATGCGCGATTCCCTCGGCGAACGCGCGGAAACGCTGTCCGACTCCGAGTGCGTGGACACGTTTTTCTACACCGCATTCCCCAACTTCCACCCGTGGGGCTCCTACAACCGCACCTGTTACCGGTTCCGGCCCAACGGCACCGACCCGGAGACCGCGATCATGGAGGTGCTGGTGCTCTCCCCATTCCTCGGCGAACGACCCGCGGAGGCACCGGTGCGACACATCGGCCTGGACGGGTCGTTCCTGGAGGCCGGCGAACTCGGCCCGTTGGCCCGGGTGTTCTTCCAGGACGAGTACAACCTCGGCGCGGTGCAACGTGGCCTGCACACCCTGGTGCAGCACAAGCAGGGCGTCACCTTCGCCGCCTACCAGGAGACGAAGATCCGCCACTTCTACGCGGTCTACCGCGAGTTGATGGGCCCGCTCTGACATCCACTCCGGTGACGGACCTCACGCGGATCGTCCGCCGGCCTCCGGTGTCGGTGATGTAGTGCTAACAGTCGGTTAAGTCCCGGAGCAACGGTTTCGCGTGCCGGTTGGGCGGTGAAGACCGCCGTGTCCGCAAACGAGAGGAGCAGTGGACATGCACCGGATCAATAGAACCGTCATCGTGGCCGCCGTGGCCTGCCTGGCAGCACCGGCCGTGGCCGGCACCGCCTCGGCCGTCGAGGGCGCGCCGAGCACGCACGCCGTGGCGCACAAGCACCCGACACACCCCAAGGGCAAGAACGCCAAGACCAAGAAGGGTGCGGCGGGCAATCAAGCGAACCAGGCGCCCGGCGGCACCGCGCCCGGGGGCGGCAGCACCCCACCCGGCGGCGGCAGCACAGCACCCGGCGGCGGTAACACCCCACCCGGGGGCGGCACTGGGCCCAACCAGAGCCCGACCATGATCAACCTCCCCGGCTAGCCGAGCACGGCGCCTCAACCGGCAAGGGCGTCTGCTCCGCCACAGCGGCAGCAGGCGCCCTGCCCGGCCGGCTACCGGGCGGCGCCGTACAGATCTGACGAATCGTCAGTTATGGTCTGCGGCGCGGAAGTCCGGCTCGCGCTTCTGCAGGAAGGCCTTGACGCCCTCTTTGGCCTCCGAGGAGCTGAAGCAGTGCGCCTGGCCCACCGCCTCGGCTTCCACCGCGGCGGAGAACGAGCGCTCGTAGGCCTGATTGAGTTCGGCCTTGATCAGCGACAGCGCCCGACGCGGGCCGGCGGCCAGCCGAGAGGCCCAGTCCTCCACCAGCTTGTCGAGTTCGGCGTCCGGCACGGCGCGGTTGATCAGGCCGAGTTCGTGAGCCTGTGCGCCGGTGACCTTGGCCCCGAAGAAGGCCAGTTCCTTCGCCTTCTGCGGGCCGATCAGCCGGGGCAACAGCCACGAGCCCGCCCCGTCCAGCGCAACACCGCGGGTGGCGAACACCTCGCCGAACACCGCGTCCTGCGCGGCGAGCACCAAATCCGCACACAGCGCCAGGTTCGCGCCGAAGCCAATCGCCGGCCCGCGCACCTTGGCGATGGTCGGGATCGGCAACTCGTGCAGCACCCGGCAGAACTCCCCGACCCGACGCATGAACGTCAAGGGATCCGGGATCAGCGGCTCGGCCAGGTCCATGCCGGAGCAGAACGATCCGGCCGCGCCGGTGATAACCAGCACCCGGTCGCGGTGATCGGCCGCGGCCGCGTGCAGCGCGGCGATCGCCTCATCGATCAGTTCGCGGGTGACGCCGTTGCGCCGGTCCGGCCGGTTCAGCGTCAGCGTGACCACACCATCGGCGCGGTCGGTCAGCACCAGGGCCATGCTCAGACCTTGTCGGGGTTCGCGGTCCAGCCCGCGCCCTGCGGCAGGCCGGCGTCGGCGACGGCCTTGGCCAACCCGTCGATCGTCCACCGGCCCTCGGTGTCCAACTTCCAGGTCGGGTCCTTCTCCCACGGCTTGACCCGCTGCACCCGCGAGCCGCCGACGATGAACACCTCGCCGGACAGCTCACACAGCGGTGAGACCAGGTAGGCGACGATCGGGGAGACGTTGGCCGGGTCGAACCGGTCGAACTTGCCCTCCTTGGCGTCCAGCGCGTCACCGAAGGCGAGTTCGGTCAACCGGGTGCGGGCCTGCGGGGCGATCGCATTGACCCGCACCCCGTAGCGCTTCAGCTCCTTGGCGGCGACCTGGGTGAACGAGGCGATGGCGGCCTTGGCCGCGGCGTAGTTGGCCTGGCCGGGGTTGCCGAAGATCCCGGATTCGCTGGTCACGTTGACCACCGAGGCGCTGACCGGCTCGCCGGCCTTGCTGTGCTCGCGCCAGTGTTGGCTCGCCGCGCGGGTGACCAGGAAGGTGCCGCGCATGCTGACCTTGACCACCAGGTCCCAGTCGGAGTCGGCGAGGTTGACCAGCACCCGGTCGCGCAGGATGCCCGCGTTGTTCACCACCGCGTCCAGCCGACCGAAGTGCTGCACGGCGGTGGCCACGATGTTGTCCGCGCCCGCGGCCTCGGAGACGTCGTCACCGTTGGCCACGGCCTGCCCGCCGGCCGCCCGGATCTCCGCCGCGACCTCCTCGGCGGGGCCGACGCCCGCGCCGGTGCCGTCGTGTGAACCGCCCAGGTCGTTGACCACGATGCTCGCGCCCTCGGCGGCCAGCAGCAGCGCGTGCTCACGACCCAGCCCGCGGCCGGCGCCGGTGACCACCACGACCTGCCCGTCCAGGTGAGGCATCCGAGCTTCCCTTCAACAAAGGTCTAGGAATAAACTTTTGTACCATAGACAATTGAGCGCGCGATACACTAGGAGTAGAGCAAACCTTCTCCCGGAGGCAGCGGAATGGCACGTCAAACGGTCGAGGCGGGCAACACCACCGCGGTCCCGCACGATCCCGCCGAGACCCATGACCCGATGGACTGGGCGCGTCATTTCTGGCGGACCCAGGGGCTCGGCAACGGCGAGGACGCCTTCGTTGCGATGAGCTCGGTGCTGCGTTTCCACCGGCTGATGACGGTGGCCATCGAGGATGAGCTGAAGAAGCACAAGCTCAATCTCACCGACTACATGCTGCTGATGACGCTGCAACTGTCCCGGACCGGGACGCGGCCGATTTCCAAGCTGGCCAAGGGATTGCTGGTGCACGCCACCACCGCCACGTTGGCCACGGACCGGTTGGAGGCCCGCGGCCTGCTCTCTCGCCGGCCGCACCCCTCGGACCGCCGGGCCACCCTGGTGGCGATCTCCGAGGAGGGCCGGACGTTGGTCCGGCAAGCCTCCGAGGCCCTCAACGCCTTCGAGTTCGGCCTGGCCGGCACCAACCGCGAGGACCGCGCCGAACTGGTCGAGGTACTCACCCGGCTGCGTGCCGCGGCCGGCGACGACGACTCCTGACCCATGCCGACCACGCTGACGCAGTTCTCCGCCGCGGACGACCTGCTGCACAACGACTACTCCGCCGCAGGACCGCTTTCCCGGGAGAGCCTGGCGTTGACCGCGCCGCTGCCCGAGCACGGGTTGCTGCTGTTCGCCTACGTGTGGCGGGAGGGCGGCACGAAGTGGGGTCGGTTCGTCTTCGTGGCCGGGGCGGACATGGCCAAACCGGAGTACCTGTCCTTCGAGGCGGATGCCGAGTACGCCGGTGACGACCTGCGGGATTTCACCGTCAGTGGGCTGCGGGTGCGCCAACCCGAACCGCTGCGGGTCGCCGAATTCGCCTGTGCGGATGGGGAATTGGACCTCGCGCTGCGCTTCGAGGGCATCCATGCACCGTTCAGTTGGCACGACAACGCCGATGGCTGTCCGGAGTGGGTCGCGCACAACCGCTACGAACAGTCGGGCCTGACCTCCGGGCGGCTGATGCTGCGTGGGCGGGAACTGGAATTCACCGGCGTCGGGCACCGCGACCACTCTTGGGGCACCCGGGACTGGTGGCCGCTGCAGCACTGGAAATGGATCAATGCCGCAACCCCGGACGGGCGCACGTCGCTGCACTGCACGCTGGCGAACGTCAAGGGCGACGTCCGGATCAACGGCTACACCAACCGCGACGGCGTGGTCACCCCGATCGTGACCGCGACCGCGAAGGCGGACCTCGACGAGGCGATGGTGCATCGGCGGGTGCAGACCCGGGTGGTGGACGAGACCGGCGTCGAGATGACGCTGGACGCGCACTACTCCGCGGGGTGGACGATGCCCATACAGCACATGTTCCTCAACGAGATCGGCATGTCCGCGACCCTGGACGGCCGGCCGGCCACCGCGCACGTCGAACTCGGCTGGCCGCAGGACTACGTGCAGGGCCTCATCGAGCGGGCCCGCTGACGATCCGTCAGGCGATCTCGCGGGCGAGTAGTTCGTAGAGCAGGTCCACCGGCGCGGCCTTGCCCATCGGCGATCCCTCGGCGAGCAGTCGCACGGCACGCACCGCGATCACGGTGAGCCGGAAGGTGGAGAACACCTGCCAGAACCCCAGCCGCGCAGGGTCGGGGTCACCGCCGGTGCGGGAGAAGTAACGCGTCAGCAGGCCCTCGGGGGTCCAGCCGTCGAGGAAGTGCTCCCGGCGGTAGATGGCGCCGGTGTACCAGCCCAGGTCGTCGAACGGGTCACCCAGGTGGGCCAGTTCCCAGTCCAGCAGGGCGGTCACCCGGCCGGCGTCGATGAGCACGTTGGCCGGCCGGAAGTCGCCGTGCACCAGGACCCGACGGGACGGTGGGGACGGACGGTGGGCATGCAGCCAGCGCAACGTCTCGTCGAGCACCGCCGCCTCGCCGTGGCCGAGCGCACGTTCATTGCTCAGCTCTGCCGTCCAGTGCGCCACCTCGTGCGCAGCGGGGTCCGGGCCGGGGTCGGGCAGCACACCGGTCAGCATGGCCGCGTCCACCGCGTGCAGGTCGGCGAGCAGGTCGACGAGTCGGTGCGCCACGGCCAACCGGCCGTCAAGGCCGAGGCCGAGCGGGTCGACGTCGCGCAGCACAGCGCGGTCGGCGCGGCCGGGTAACCGGCTGACCACGATCGAGGGCATCCCGAACACCGCACCGGTCAGATCCGCCGCGTGCACCACCGGCGTCGGCAGGTCCGCGTCGACCAGGACCTGCAGCAGCGCAGTCTCGCGCTGCGCGGAGGTGGAAACCACGCTTTGTTCGGGGTCCTGACGTAGCATCAGCTCCCGGCGTAGCCGTGGGCCGGCCTGCGTCCAGGTCGCGTCGAACGCCCAGTTGTGCTTGGAACTTCCCCCGCCGAGCAGCACCGGCTCGTCGACCCGCAGGTCCGCATCGGCGGGTAACCCGGCGGCGAGAAAGACGGTCAGCTGCTCGCGCAGATCACTCACGACTCGCGCCGCGATGGCAGCGCGTCGGAGTAGCGGTGGTAGCCGGGCAGCACCATGTACTCCACGATCCCGTAGCCGACCTGCCCGTTGTGGGTGACCTCGACCAGGTGGTCGCCGCCGGCCTTGGCGTAGCGGTAGAGCTGCGTGCGGTCGGTGAGGTCCCAGGCCTCGTGCTCGGCGGTGTTCTCGCCGCGCCATTGGCCCTGGAACCACCCGTTCCAGCCCTCGTAGCCACCGCCGCGCAGGTGCGCCCGACCGGGCAGCGTGCGCAGCCCGAACTCCAGCACGCGCCCGTCGGACAGACGCAGCACCAGCGTGCCGCCGGCCAGGGTCGGGGCCGGCGCGTCGGGCACCCAGGTCAGGTCGTGCTCGACAGCCACGATGGCCTCCGGCTCGGGCTCCTTTCCGACCAACGGGGTGAGTCCAGCGGACAGGTGCACGGCCCGGCCACCCGGCGCCTCCTGTAGGTAGATGTGCACCCCGAAGTCCGGCAGCTGCAACGGCGCGAACAGCAGCATCCGCCACTCCGGGCGCTCCGCAGGCGGCATGCCCGGCGCGCGGGGCAGCGGACGGGTGCCCCAGGAGTGGTCGCGTTCGCCCCACCAGGTGTCCTCGGACAGCGCCGCCTGCACGCCCGGCGCGCGCAGTGTGCCGGAACACCGGCCGTGCTGCACGTACCGGATGGCGTCATAGGTCACCCGGGCGCGAGAAATTTGGAAGAAACGGCCCTCCAGCAACGGCTCGGTGCGCGCGCGCCAGGTGACGTCGAACTCGATCCCGGCATCATTGGGGTCCAACCGCAGCCGCAGCTCGCGCAACGGCTCGACGACCTCGACCGACAACGGCCCGACCGATAGCTCGGTGCTGCGCGGCAGCAACGTGCGGGACAGCCGAAGGTTGCGTTGCGTACCGCCACTGGACAGCGCGACAAAGGCCTCCATCACATCGGTGTTCGGGTACTTGCCCAGGCCCAGGGTGAGCACGGTGTCGCCACCGACCACGTCCTGGAGGCTGATCCAGTACCGCTCCCGCCAGGACGGGTCGGAGGTCGCCACCATGGCGTGCGGCAATGAGGTCTGGTGAGTGAAGTACTCGTCGGCGGGCGTCAGTTGCACAGTGGCTCCTCGGGGCGGGGCTCCTCGGCGAACGTCGCACGCAACGTCTTCTTGTCGATCTTCTCCCCGGCCAACGTGGGCAGCGGTTCGGTGGTGATGCGCCACCTGCTGGGCACCTCGAAGTAGGCCAACGAGGCCCGGGCGAACTCGCGCAACTCCTCCGGGGTCGGCGCCGCTCCGGTGTGCCGCACCACCGCGACCAACTCCTCGCCGAGGTCGGCGTGCTCGATGCCGAACACGGCGACCTCGGTCACCACCGGATGGGTCAGCAACGTGGCCTCGACGTGCGCACAGGCGATGTTCTCCCCACCGCGGATCACGATGTCCTTGGCCCGGCCGGTGAGGAAAAGGTAGCCGTCGGCGTCGATACGGCCGAGGTCCCCGCTGTGCAGCCAACCGTCGGCGTCGATGGTGCCGTCATCGGCCGGGCCGTCCGGGGTGAGGTAGCCGAGCATCATCGTGGGCGTCCGGACGACGACCTCGCCGATGCCGTCGGCGTCCGGGTCGGCGATGCGGACTTGCGTGCACGGGGCGGGCAGGCCGGCAGTGCCCGGACGCTCGACGAGATCCGCCGCGCCCGCACTGGTGAGGAACCCGCCGGACTCGGTCATCCCCCAGTTGTTGCCCAACCCGCCGCGCTTGAGCTGGGGTAGCCGCTCGGTGATGGTGTCCAGCAGCCGCGGCGGGATGGGCGCCCCGCCCATGGGCAGCGCGCGCAACGAGCTCAGGTCGCGACCGGCGAAGTCGGGGTGGTCGATCAGCCGCGCAGCCATCGTGGGCACGCCCGCGAAGGTCTGCACCCGTTCGGACTCGATGAGCTCGAGCACCTGCGCGGGGTCGAAGCGGCCCTCGTTGAACACCAACTTCGCGCCGGTGAGCAACGCGAGCAGGATGTTGGTGACCCCACCGATGTGGAACAGCGGTGTGCACACCATGGTCACCGACTGCGGTCGGCTCGGGTCCAGATCGGCGGGCAGGCGCCGGGTTCGGGCCATGGTGTTGTGTTGGTTGGCGATCACCGACCGCCGCGGTAGCACCACACCCTTGGGCAGTCCCGCGGAACCGGAGGTGAACAGGACGAGCGCCGCATCCTCCTCGTCGCCCGGCCGGCAGCCCGGGTCCGCGGTGGCACCGAAAAGCCCGGCCAGCTCGGACAGCTGACGCACCTTCAGCCCGGGCGGGATCCAGTCCGGGCGGTCGGTGAGCGCGAGCACCGGGCGGGCCAGCGCGACCGCATGCTCCAGTTCCGCGGTCTGCCACCAGCGGTTGCCGAACACCGGCACCGCGCCCAACCACCAAAGCCCCCACAGCGCCAGCGCGAACTCCGGGCAGTTGTAGGACAGCAGCAGCACCCGGTCCCCGGCGCGCACCCCGTCCGCGGCCAGCGCGGCGGCCGCCGCGGGGATCGCGGCGTGGAACTCGCCGTGGCCGATCCTGCGCTCGCCCTGCACGAGAAACTCGCGGTCCGCCCAGCGGTCCGCGCCGACCAGCAGGTCGTCGAACTGCCGTGGCCGCACCGTGAACTGCAGGCCCGGTCCACCGCCGTAGTGGCTCGGCCCGATATCGATGCCCCACAGCGCGGCGAGTTTCGTCATTTGCCCTGCCACCGCCCCGGCCGGCCCTCCTTGAACGCGGCCACTGCCTCCAGCACGTCGTCGGTGCGGTTGCTGGTCGCCTCGTGCGCGAAGCCCACGTCGAGCAGTTCCTCCAGCCGGGCGGCCAGTCCGGCGTTCAACGTCTGCTTGGTGAGTTGCACGGCCACCGGCGGCAGCGCGGCCACCCGCGCGGCCAACTCGAAGGCCCGGACCCGCACCGCGTCCGGGTCGTCCACCAGGTCGGACACCAGACCGAGGTCGTGCGCCTGCTGCCCGGTCAGCGGTTCCCCCCACAGCAGGTGGCGTTTCACCCGGGCCAGTGGCAGGTTCACCCCCCAACTGATCGCGCCGCCGTCACCGGCCACCAGACCCATGTGCACGTGCGGGTCGACGATGCGCGCGGTCGGCGTGGTCACGATCGCGTCGGCGAGCAGCACCAGGCTGGTGGCCACGCCGAAGGTGTGTCCGTGCAGCGCCACGATCAACGGCTTACCGAATCCCGCGAAGGCTCGATACACCGACTTGCCGCGGGCCACCCCGGCGGCCAGCTGGGCCGGGTCGTCGTGGCCGGCCACGATGTCGTCCATGTCGCCACCGGCGGAGAAATGCTTGCCGGTCGATGTCCAGACCACGGCGCGCACGCCGGCGTTCATGTCCAGCTCGGCCAGCGCCGGGGCCAGTTCATCGATGAGGGCCGCGTCGAATCGGTTGAGCAGGTCCGGTCGGTTCAACTGCAGCTCGGCCACCCCGGTGGCGTCGTCGAGGAGGATCTGCAGGGTGCGTCGGTCCATGGCCGCACAGTCTGCCGTCACAGCGCGACCAGATCCGGCAGCCGGCGTTCCTCCACCAGTCGCGCGCCCACCTCGACGCGCAGCGCGGCGGTGCCGCCGAGCAACGGCTCCAGTAGCAATGCGCGGCGCAGGTACCAGTGAAACTCGTGTTCCCAGCTGAACCCCATGCCGCCGAGCAGTTGCTGCACGTGCTCGCGGGCCGTGCGCACGTAGCGCACCGCGTGCGCCTTGGCCAACGTCGCGGCCAACGGATCGGCGTCGTTGAAGGACGCCGCCAACGCCAGGTCGGCCACCTCACCGGCCAGCCGGACGTCGGCCAGCTTGTGCCGCACCACCTGGAACGCGGCCAGCTTGCGGCCGAACACCACCCGGCTGCCGGTGTGCTCCACCGCGAGGCTCAGCATGCGGTCGGCGATGCCGAGCAGTTCCGCGGCCAGCGCGCGCCGGCCCGCCGCCAGTGCGCGCGACCACGCGGCCCCGTCGGTGATCGGCTCGCCGATTTCGACCTCGCCGGAGCACCGGGTCCACGCTCGGTGTGGGTCCAGACCGGGGTCGGTGCGCTGATCCAGGACGGCCGCGGGGACGGCGATCACGCCGGCGTCGGTGGCCACGGCAACCGATGCACCGGCCTCGACCGGCCCGGTGAGCAGTGCATCGACGTACACCCGACCGGCGCGCACCAACTCCGGCCGCGATCGCGGTGGCATCGGCAACGCGACGCGGTCCGGGCCGTCGGCCAGTCCGGCAAGTTGGGACAGTTCGGCGAGCATCACCGCATCGAGCAGGGTCGCGGCGGTCAGCTTCGTGCCCTGCAG
>DASXPS010000210.1 GCA_036493475.1 Sporichthyaceae bacterium
CGCGGCCTCGATGACATCGTCGACCGGCTCGTCGTCGTACCAGCTGCAGGGGAAGACCACCCGCAGCGGGAGGCCGTCCCGCCGAGCGCGATCCGGGGCAATGTCGGGCACGGCCACGGGCGGGTCGTCGAGAGCGAGCACGCGGCAGCCGGCGAGAGATGTCGCGAGCTCCGGCCGGGTGACCAGGACCAGATCGGCGAACCGCGCGACCAACGCGAAGCGACGACGCGGCCGACGAGTGCGCGGACTGATGACCGCGGCCGAGTGCGCGTCGATGAGCACCGGGCGCGACGTCAGCCGCCCCCACACCAGTGCCAACACGACCAGCGGCAGCGGCGGGGCCATGACGATCAAAGCGTCCGCTCGGTGACGCCGCAACGCGCGAATGGTCAGCGCGAGCTGGATCGGATAACGCCACAGCACCGCGACGCGCTGTCCCAGCCGGCCGACGCTGACGAACTCGGCGGATGCGCCCAGCCGGTCAGCGAGATCGGCACTGCGCCCGTGGTAGCGGATCCACGAGAGCGACAGAACCGATGGCGTCGCCGTCACAGCCGGACCACGTTGTCGCCGCTGGGTGCGGCATTGCGGGTGTCGAACACGACGTCGCTCACCGCGGCGACCGCGTCGAGGTCGATCGCTGTGTGTGCAGTCAGGACAACGGCGAGGTCATACTGCCGGTCGAGTGAATCGGCGGAACGGAACGTGCGGCCGTCGATGGTGACCTCGGGCACGTGCGGGTCGATGTAGTCGACGTCTGCGCGAAGCGCGAGCAGCTTGCGCAGCACCTGCAGCGCCGGGGACTCGCGGCAGTCGCTGACGTCAGGCTTGTAGGCGACCCCGACGCAGAGCACACGCGATCGCGACACCGCGAAGCCGCGGTCGTTGAGCAGTTCAGTGATGCGGCTGACGGCGTAAGCCGGCATCCGCTCGTTGATCTCTTGTGCGAGCTCGACGAAGCGGAACTGGAAGCCGTGCTTGCGAACCGCCCACGACAGGTACGACGGATCGACGGGGATGCAGTGGCCGCCGACACCGGGACCGGGAAAGAACGGCATGAAGCCGAACGGTTTGGTCCCGGCAAGCCGGATGACTTCCCAGATGTCGATGCCGAGCGCGTGGCAATAAACCGTCAGCTCGTTGACCAACGCGATGTTGACGTGCCGGAAGGTGTTCTCCAGCAGCTTGGTGAGCTCCGCCTCCTTGGGCGAGGACACCGGAACCGTGGTCTCCACCAGGTCCGCGTAGAGGTGCTGCACTGCCGCGAGGGACTCCGGGTCGATCCCGGAGACCACCTTGGGGGTGTTCACGAAGGTGAACCGCGGGTTGCCCGGGTCGATCCGCTCCGGGCTGTAACCGACCGCGAAGTCCTGCCCGGCACGCAGCCCGGAACCACGCTCCAGCAAGGGGATCAGGATCTCCTCGGTGGTGCCCGGGTAGGACGTGGACTCCAGGATGACCGTGGACCCACGCCGCACCTGGGGAGCCAACGCCCGAGCGGCGTCCTCGATGAACGTCAGGTCCGGGTAGCCGTCCTTGAGCGGCGTGGGCACGGTGATGATCGCCGCGTCGAAGCCCGCGGCGTCGGAGTAGGCGGTGGAGGCCAGGTAGCGCCCGGTGGCCAGGGCGGCCTGCAGCTGGGCGTCCGACACGTCGTCGACGAAGGACCGCCCGTCCTGCAGTGCCCAGACCCGCACCGTGTCGGTGTCCAGCCCGACCACCCGATAGCCGACCTCGACCGCCCGCATGGCGACCGGCAGGCCCACATAGCCCTGGCCGATCACCACCAGCGTGCCCTTGATCTGGAAGTCCCAGGTGCTCATGCGATGGCCTTCCCGCTGGTAACAATGGGGATCTGCAGGTGGGCGGCCATCCACTCGACGGTCGCGGTCAATGCCTCGGTCAACGGCATCTGCGCCAGGTCCGGGAACATCGCCCGCAGCCGGGTGTTGGCCGCCTGGGAGTGGCGCACGTCGCCGGCCCGTTCCGCGCCGTGGATGGCGGCCACCGGGGTGCCGAGGATCTCGGCCAACATGGCGATCAGCGCCTTGAGCGTGGTGGAAGTACCCCAGGCCAGGTTGACCGGGCCGGGGCTGGTCAGCCGATCCAGCGCGGTGCGGGCCAATACCTGGGCCACGGTGGCCACGTAGGTGAAGTCCCGGCTCTGCTCGCCGTCGCCGTGCACGGTCACCGGCTCCCCGCGCAACGCGGCGGCGATGAAAGACGGGATCACCGCGGCGTAGGCGTGGTCGGCGGCCTGCAGCGGGCCGAACACGTTGAAGAACCGGAACACCGTGGTCGGCACCCCGAAGGACTCCTGGTAGGCGCGGGCGTAGGCCTCGCTGGCCAACTTGCTGGCCGCATAAGGGCTGGCCGGCATGGTCGGCATGTCCTCGGACTTCGGCTGCACCGGGTTGCGCCCGTACACCGAGGAGGACGAGGCCACCACCAGGTGCGCCCCGGCATGGCGGGCCGCCTGGGCCACGTACAACGTGCCGGTGGCGTTCACCTCGTGGCTGCGCACCGGCTCGAGAATCGAGCGCGGCACTGACGGGACCGCGGCCAGGTGCACGACCGAGTGGGCGCCCTGGCAGGCCTGCGCCAGCAGGTCGGTGTCCAGGATGGAGCCCACCAGCAGGTCGACGTCGATGTCGGAGAGGTTCTCCAGCCGACCACTGCTCAGATCATCGATGACGGTGACCGCGGCACCGCGGCGACGCAGCTCCGCGCACAGGTTGGCGCCGATGAATCCGGCCCCCCCGGTAACCACAACCTTCACGGGATCCCCTTCCGGCGATGTGGCGGGCGCGGGCACCGTGGCGGTGGCCCACGACGTGCCGCGGTCCTCGACAGGCACCGGGAGGCTCGCCGTGCTGCGCTGCCGGACGACCCGGGAGCGGCCGGTGGCCAGCTGCTCGAGGACGTGGATCATCGGTTCGGGTCCACCCAGACCGCGCAGGTCGGGCAGATGTGCCACGGACAGCGGCTGCACCTCGACGTGCGAGATCAGCGGGTGCAGCGGACGGGCGTCGACCTCACCGTCGGAGAACAGCTCCTCGTGCAGCTTCTCCGCCTCGCGCAGACCGGTGAAGATGATCTCGACCTGACGGCCCACCAGTTCCATCATGCGGTGGGCCAGGTCGACGATGCGCACCGGGGAACCCATGTCCAGCACCAGCACCTCGCGGGGACGCCCGATGGCACCGGCCTGCACGACCAGCTCGCACGCCTCCTGGATGGTCATGAAGAACCGGGTGACGTTCGGGTGCGTGATGGTCAGTGGAGCACCCATGGCGATCTGCCCGGCGAAGGTGGTGAGCACCGACCCGCGGCTGCCCAGCACATTGCCGAAGCGCACCGACAGGTAGGTGGAGTCGATGCCGCCCGCGCCGGCGATCAACCGCTCGCCGACCCGCTTGGTCAGGCCGAGCACGCTGGACGGATTGGCCGCCTTGTCGGTGGAGATGCCCACGAACCGGTCCACCCCCGCGCGGCGGGCCGCTTCGATGACATTGGCGGTGCCCAGCACGTTGGACTTCCAGGCCTCCATCGGGTATTGCTCGAGCATGGGCAGGTGCTTCAGCGCCGCGGCGTGGAAGACGACCTGCGGGCGGCGGGCAAGGAAGTGCTCGTGAAGCGTGTCGGCGTCCCGGATGCTGGCCAGCAGCAGTTGCCGGGAGTCCATCAGCGCATCCTGATGGATGCTCAGGTACACGGCGTGCAGGGCGGATTCGTCGTGGTCGAGCATGACCAGCTCGGCCGGGCCGAACGCCCGGATCTGCCGACACAGCTCGGAACCGATGGATCCCCCGGCGCCGGTGACCAGCACCCGCTTACCGGTCAGATACCCGCCGACCTCGCGGATGCCGGTGTCGATCGGGTCGCGACCGAGCAGGGTATGGACCGGGAGATCGGTCAGATCGGCCAGATCCAGCGGCCGTGGCTGGGCGCCGGTGTGGCAGTTGATGTGGTCGTGGGGCGAAGTCATCGGTGCACCTGTCCTCGTCGGGCCCTCGCGGTCGTCTGTTGCCGGCGCAAGCTCATGTCGATGAGCCGTCACTGAGCCGGAATTCACTCGCGGTCGGCACCGCCTCGCTGTCGATCACGACCACCGGCGGTGGGACCGGGGCCGTCGAACGCTGCCCCGGCATGGGGTGCGCGTTCCAGTGGTCGCTGACCGGCGTAGCTGCCAGGGCGACCGGGTCGTAGAGCCCGGCGGGCGAGGCCGGGACAGGGTTGGTGTAAGGACTCGGGGTGTAAGGACTCGGGGTGTAGGTGCTCGGGATGTAGGTGCTCGGGATGTGGGTGCTCACCGGGTACGCGGGCGCCACCGGGTACGCGGGCGCCACCGGGACGTTGTTCGCCGGAGTGACCGGCGGCGCGGCCATGCGCACGGCGTTGCTCGGGTTGCGACCGGTGCTGTGGTAGGTGTAGCCGTAGCCGTACTGGTAGCTGTAGCCACCGCCGCGCTTGGACCGCGGGGCCATGGACAGCACCACGCCGAAGATCGGCGCGGACACCCGGCGGATGGTCTCCGCCGCGGCCTTCACCTGCTCGGCGCGCACCCAGCCGTGCCGGGAGACGAACAGCACGCCGTGGCAGTGCGCGGCCAGCACGGCGGCGTCGGCCACCGGCAGGGTCGGCGCGGCGTCGAAGATCACCACGTCGTAGCGGCGGTTCAGCTCGGCCAGCACCGAGGCCATCTGCGCGGAGGCGAGCAGCTCGCTCGGGTTCGGCGGCAGCGCGCCGGAGCCGAGGAAGTCCAGCAGCCCGCCGCCCCACGGCTGTAGCGCGACGTCGAGGTTGACCTGGCCGGTGAGCACGGTGGTCAGACCGACCGCGTTCTCCATGCCCAGGTACTCCGCGGCCTTCGGTCGACGCAGGTCGGCCTCGACCAACGCGACCCGGTTGCCGGCCTGCGCCATCGCGATCGCCAGGTTGCAGGCGGTGGTGGTCTTGCCCTCGTGCGGCAACGCGCTGGTGATGACGATCAACTTGTTGGTGTGGTCGAGGTCGACGTACTCCAGGTTGGTGCGCAGCTGCCGGAACGCCTCGGCCAGCGGGGCGCGCGGCTGGTCGTGCACGATCAGCGGCCGACCCTTGATGCCCGGGTCGTACTGGGTGGCACCGAGCACCGGCGCCCCGACCAGCTCGGCCAGCACGTCCGGGGACTTAACGCTGCGGTCCAAGGTGTGTCGGGCCACCGCCGCGGCCATGCCCGCCATCAGGCCGAGGACCAGGCCGAGCGCCAAATCGGTGTTCCGCTTCGGCGAGATCGGCGTGGACGGGACCTGCGCGTCCTGAATCTGACGCGCCACCACCAGCGGGGTTCCCTGCTCGGGCTGCTCCACCTCGGCGACGAGATTGGAAAAGTCCTTGGCGGCGGCGTCGACGATCTGCTTGGCCCGGGCCGGCGAGGCGTCCTTGGCGCTCAGCGTCATCAGCACGGTGTCCGGCTTGGCCGACGCGGAGATCACGCCCGGCGCGATCGGAAAACCGAGCTCGTCCGCGACCTGCTGGCGGATGCGCCGGTCGGTGGCCATATCCGTGTAGGACTTGATCTTCTGCTCGGAGAGCAGGCTGCCCTGGTAGGCCTGGTTGACGTCCTTGCCCAGGTCCGGGGTGGAGATGAAGAACTTCACGCTGGATGCATATTGCGGAGTGCTCAAGAAAGCAGCCGCACCACCGAGTCCGAGCCCCAGAGACAGGCCCAGCAGCACGAGAAACCATCGCTCGCGCAGGACGGTGAGGTAATCCCTGAAGTTCATTTGTTCCCCCGGATTCCATTGCAATTGCGCACCGTTAGACGGCCCGTTCGAATTCGACTCGCGCCCGATCATGGTCGGCGTGGACTGGGGTTCAACACCCGCTGGCCCGAACGGCTGAGGGACGAAAAGGACATCCCCGATACGAATCCGTTAACCGACCTCTGACCTGCCCTAACGGCCCATTGGTGCGCCTATATGAGGTCTTCACACGACGGCCGACGGCCGGGTGCCGCCGGCCGGGTCACCGGACCGCGGCCGAACGGGTGAATTTCGGACAATTCGTCACCGCGCCACGCCGGTGAAATTCGGACAATTCGCCGAAGGTGTCCGATTTGGCCCGGTTCGGGGGCGTTCGATCGGATGGTTTTGTCACGCCGAGGGCTCCTATTCTCACAAAGCCTGCGTAGGCGCCCGGCCAATGTGGTGCCATGAACCAACCGTGACTGAGAGGCAATGAACTCCCATGGGATATCGACTGGGGATCGATCTCGGGACCACCTCCACCTCCGCGGTGATAGTGCAGGCCGACGGCCGCGCCCAACCGGTGCTGCTGGCCGCGCCCGCGAAGGCCATGGACACCGCGGTGTTCATCGAGACCTCCGGGGCCGTGCACTGCGGAGCAGCAGCGCTACGTCGTGGCGCCGAGGACCCAACCCGACTGGTGCGTCGTTTCCTGCTGCGACTCGGCGACGCGGTGCCGATCACGGTTGGTTCGCGGGAGTCCGCGCACGTCTCGCTGCACCCGCAGGACATCGCGGCCGCGCTGGTGGCGTGGGTCATCGCCCGGGTGAGCGAGCAGCAGGGCGACGCGCCCGATGCCGTCGCGGTCACCCACCCCGCGGCGTGGGCCGCGCACAAGATCGAGCTGTTCAGCCGCGCGCTGACCGTGCGTGGACTCGGTGAGGTGCGCCTGATCAGTGATCACCTGGCTGCGGGCCGGGTTTACGCACACGTGTTGCAGGCCCGCGCCGGGGACGCCTTCGCGGTGTTCGACCTCGGCGGTACCTCGGCCGGGGCCGCGCTGCTGCGCGTCGACCCGGCGGGTGCGGTGTGGCCACTGGGTCGCCCCGAGTTCCGCCACGATCTGGGCGGCGCCGATCTCGACGACGCCGTGTTGGCCGAGGCGCTGGACGCACTGCCCATCGAGGTGCGCGGCACCGTGCTGGCGGCCACCGCCGACGGCGGCCACGCCCCGGCGCTGGACGCATTGCGCGCCGCCGCCCGGCTGGCCAAGGAGGAATTGTCCAGCAAGACCGAGACCGTCATCGCGTTGCAGGTGGACGGCCAACCGGTGAGCGTGACGATCACCCGGGCCGGGTTCGAGGCCCGGCTGGGCGACCGGCTCGACCCGGCCTTCCGGCTCATTGACGACGCGGTCGCCGGTGCCGGCCTGGACCGTGCCGACCTGCGCGGGGTGTTGCTCTGCGGCGGCTCCGCGGCCGTGCCGCTGGTCATGGCGCAGTTGTTCGTTCGGTTCGGCCCGGAGCTGCGGCTGGTCCGCGAGCCGGACCCGGCCACCACGGCGGCGGCCGGTGCGGCGCTGACCCTGGACATGGGCACCGCCCCGGTGGTGCCCGCCGCGCGGGCGGCCGAGCGTCCGTTCACCCCGGAGCCGGGGGCCGGCATCGTTCGGGCGCGCAGCCGCGACGAAGCGCCCGACGCATTGATTCCGCACGCCGTCCCGGAACCCGCCGCGACCACCGCGGCCATTCCGCACCCGACGCCGGCCGCCGAGCCGATCACGCCGGACGCCCCGGCCCCTGTCGTGGCCCACCCGGTGCCTGCGGCGCGCGGCCCACTGCCCACCCCGAAGACCCCGCCCGCCCCGGCCCCGGTCGCGGCGCTGCCCGCGCAGCAGACCTCCGTCGATGAGGACTATCGGGACACGGTCGGCGCGCTGGCTCGCATCTCCCGGTACGAGAAGGACGTGCGGATCGGTACCGGTCGACCGATCTTCCACCGCGACACCGAGATCCGCCGCGAACTGCTCAGCGTGATTCCGGCCGCGACCGAGCTCGGTGCCCCGATGGCCCGCGCCGTGGTCGCCCCCCGGCGGGTCGGCAGCCTGGAGGACCTGCTGGCCGTGGTGCCCGCGCCGCGCCGCGCCGGCGTGGCCTACCCGGAGGAGCCCGCGCCCAAGGTCGTCCTGGAGCAGGATCTGGACGCCGAGGGCGCCGAGGTCATCGTCGAGTTCGCCGACGACCAGACCTCGCCCGAGGACTACGCCGAGCCGGACCTTCGGCCGCTGTGGCGTAAGGCCGCCTCCCGACTGACGCCGGCTCGGGTGATCACGCTGAGCGCGATCACCGTGGCGCTGTTCATCGGGGCCGGTGCCTGGAACGCGGCGGTGCCGGTGATCGGTGGCCACCACGACGCCAAGCCGAGCACGCCGGCGATCAGCGACCAGGTGCAGCCGCCGGCCTCGGACACCGCCGGGCAGACCAAGGCGAAGAAGGCCAAGAAGAAGACCCACAAGAAGGCGGCGGCGAACTCCGCGAACGTCGCCAACTAGCTACTTGGTCAGGCGCTGAGCTCCAGCGAGGCGTCCTCGCGCGCGGACTCCACGTCCAGCGCGATGGTGTCGTCGTGCATGGTCAGGTCGAGGTCGCCACGCACGCCGAGGTTGGCGATCCAGGTGGACACCCAGTCCGGGTCGTCGTCGGCCAGGGTCGAGGAACTGAAGTTCTCCAACACCGCCGCGGCGGCCTCGAAGGCCGCGGCGGTGAGTAGCCGCTGATCGGTGGCCTCGCGCTGGGCCATGGCGGCCCGGGCCCGCTCGGCGCGTGCCCGGCGCACGATCTCCTCGGCCTCGGCCTTGTCCGCGCGCAGCGTCACCACCTCGCGGCGCAGGGCGCCCGCGTCGGCGGTCAGCTCGTCGAGCTGCTTGCGCAACCCGGTGATGCTCTGCTGCAGCAACGTCAACTGTTCGCTGAACACGCTCTCGTCGCGCCGCCGCATGGACTCCTGCAGCGCGCTTTCCCGGGCGAAGCGACGGCCACGCCGGGCCGACCAACCGGCCACGGCCAACGCCACCAGCCAGGACGCCACCACCGCCAGCCGCAGCACCTGCAGGCTGCCGTTGATCACGGCGAGGGCCAACCCCGCGGTGGCCAGCGAGGCCACGGTGACCGGCGGCAGGGCGCGAACGACGGTGGATTGGCGATGACGGCCTCGAGTCATGTGCCCGAAAGTAACCCCTGTGACCAGAGATTCTGATGAGGCGCGCCGAGAAAAGGGCTCGGCCCCGGGGAGCGAGAAGCTCTCCGGGGCCGAGCGGGCGGGCGTCTAGCGGTTGCGCCAGTTTCCATTGCTGTTGTTGTTGGAGTACGACCCGTTGTTGTAGTTGTGTCCGCGCACCCGCACCCACTGGCAGTAGGTCCGGTGGTGGCGGTGGTGGTGGCGGTAGTACACGACCGTGTGGCACACCCGGCGGTAGTGCACGGATGCCTGGTCCGCGGAGGACTGCGAGGTGGTCGCCGCCCCCGCGGCCGGGGCCATCAGAGTGCCCGCCATGAGCGCGGCAACCGCGGTGCTGGTGAGCATTGAGAGCTTCTGCATCTGTCCCTGCCCCTGTCTGTCTCGGTGGGTTTCTTTCGGCACCAGCGTCATCTGACGGGGCATATGACAACAATGCGGACAGCCCGGGAGGGCACTGTCAGTACTCCCGGGTGATTTGGAGGAAGTTCTCAGACAGCGTGGTCGCGCGGGCCGGGCATCGTCCGGGATGGACCTTTGTCATCCGGCACCCGGCACACGTACTCGAGGAACAGGGCACCGGCGACCAGGCCCACCCCGGCGAGCACGGAGAGCCCGGACATGGCCGCCAGGTGCCGATGGCCGGGTTCGTCGAGGTTGCCCGCGAGGAACAACGCGTAACCGCCGTACAGGCCCACGGTGCCCGCGCCGACCGGCGAGGAGGCCCGGGCCAGCACCACGTACCGGGCGATGGTCAGCGGGTTGAGCACCGGCGCGCCGGGCACCCGGTCACGGGCGGCGCGCAACTTGGCGCGGGTGGTGAACGCAAGCACGAACAGGGTGACGGCGAACAGGATCAGCACCGAGGGTGCCGCCCCGGGCACCCGCGGCATGGGCCGGCCGGCTCCATCGAAGATCAGCCCGCCGCCCCAGCCGAGCGCACCGGCGAGGACCGCCACGGCGACCAGTACCGGCCGGCGCGTCGGCCTCACGGCAGGATCCGGTGGAACATCAGGCAGGCAGTTCCAGCTCCACGTCGGTCACCCGACGGATCGTCTGCAGGTCCACATCCAGCAGCAGGTCGGCGACCTTGCCCTTGTTGGGCAGTACCGCGTCGGGCTCGACGTCGTACCAGGGCGCCAGCACGAACGCACGCTGGTGCGCCCGCGGGTGCGGCAGGGTGATCGCCGGGTCGTCCAGCACCCGGTCGGCCAGCGCGATCACGTCGAGGTCCAGGCGCCGCGGTCCGCGCCGGTCCTCTCCCACCCGGGCACGACCGAACGCCTCCTCGACCGCGTGGCAGCGCTCCAGCAACGTGGCACCGGACATCTCGGTGTCCACGACCAGCACGGCGTTGAGGAACTTCGGGCCGTCCATCTCGGACTCCGGCAACGTCTCGTAGACCGGAGACACGCTCAGTCCCCAGATGCCAGGGGCGTCCAGAATCGCGTCGATCGCGTTCTGCAGATTCGAGGCGCGATCACCGGAGTTGCTGCCCAACGACAGCACCGCCCGTCGGATCGGACGCAGCTGACCGGTCAGGGTGTCATCGACGTGGAACGCCTGGGAGGACTCATTCACGTGCGGCTCCGCATGATCGTGACGGATACATCGTCGAAGGGCACCGACACCGGCGCGGCCGGTTTGTGCACGGTGACCTCCACTTGCATCACCCCCGGCCGGACCAGACACGCTTCGGCGACGCGTTGCGCGAGGGTCTCGATCAGGTTGACCGGTTCACCCTCGATCAATGCGACCACGTCCGAGGCGACCGCGGAATAGTCCACGGTTTCTCCCAGGTCGTCGCCGGCTGCTGCGGATCTGGTATCCAGCCCAAGTTCCACATCGACCCCGAACCACTGCCCGAGCGAACGCTCGGCCGGCAGTACGCCGTGCCGGCCGAACCCTCGCAGTCCGCGCAGTGCCACGCGGTCGAGTTGGAGCATTGAGGAGTCCTTTCGACCCTTGCCCACCGTCCTGCCCGGGCGCTGGGAATCCGACCGTACTACCCGGAGCCGGTCTCGGTCTCCTCGGCCTCTCTACCCCCGGACAACACCGGGGAGCCGTGACGCACCCACAAACGCCAACCGTCCCCCGTCCGCCGGAAAACGTTGGTGGCAATACCTTTAGCCCCGGCAAACGCCGTGGGATCGGTACCCGGCTCGTCATCATCCGCCGCGGTGATGATGTTTTCCACGCAGGTGAGCACCGCGACATCGCCGGCCAAACTCACTTCCACATCGGTGATAACGAACTGGATGTACGTGGTGTTGGCCATGATCATCGCCCAGGAGCGCAACACCTCCTCCCGACCGCGCAACAACGGCCAGCCGGGGTGCACACAGGAAACCGACGGGGCGAGTTCACCCCGGGCCCACAGGCGATCCATGACGTCCAGATCTGCACTCTCGAATGCGGCGTAAAGATCCTCGTTGAGCTCGAGGATGCGAGCCTCATCACTCATGTGGTCCCAGCCAGAGCTGCGGCCACCTCGACCGCGTCGCGGGAGCCGCGCGGGGCGTGCACCCGCACCGCCCACACCCCACCGGCGGCGGCCAGCGCGGTCAGCGCGGTGGTGGCCGCCTCCCGCTCCGCCACCGGCCGCAGACCCCGTTCATCGGCCAGCAGACGACCCAGGAAGGCCTTGCGGGAGCCGCCGATGAGCAGCGGGTGCCCCAGGGCGTGCAGGGCGGGCAACGCGCGCAGCAGCGTCCAGTTGTGCTCGGCGTTCTTGGCGAAGCCCAGGCCGGGGTCGAGCACGATGCGGTCCGGTTCGACGCCCGCGGCCACCGCGGCGTCCCGACAGTCGCGCAGCTCCTGCGCAACTTCCCCGACCACGTCGGTGTAGTGGGCCCGGTCGGCCATGTCCGAGCTCGGCCCGCGCGAGTGCATGAGGACGTACGGTACCCGGGCCGCCGCCACCACGTGCACCATGTCGGGGTCTGCGGCCCCCGCGCTCACGTCGTTGACCAGCACCGCGCCGAACGCGAGTGCCGCCGCGGCCACCTCGGCGCGGGTGGTGTCGATGCCGACCAGGAGACCGGCAGCGACCAGCGCACGGACGACCGGCTCGACGCGGCTTCGTTCTTCGGCCGCGTCGATGCGCCCGGCGCCGGGGCGGGTGGACTCCCCGCCGACGTCGATGAGGTCCGCACCGGCCGCGGCCAGCGCCCGGCCGTGCGCTACGGCCGTCTCGGTGTCCAGATACAGCCCGCCGTCGGAGAAGGAGTCCGGGGTCACGTTGAGCACGCCGATGACCAGGCAGCGGTCCGGTGCCGGCAAGCCCGGCACGGTGCGACGTCGCTGCTGCGGACCGGACACCCGGGCAACGCTACGGGGGGGGCGTTACCGGCGGTGTCGATCGCCCAGGATCAGGCTCATGGCCTCGGCGCGGGTGGACGCGCAGTCGTTGAGGGTGCCGCGCACCGCGGAGGTGATGGTCCGGGCGCCGGGCTTGCGGATGCCCCGCATGGTCATGCACAGGTGTTCCGCCTCGATCACCACGATGGCGCCCTGCGGCTCCAGGATGGTCATCAGCGAGTCGGCGATCTGGGTGGTCAACCGCTCCTGCACCTGCGGGCGGCGGGCGAACACCTCGACCAGGCGGGCCAGCTTGGACAGGCCGGTGATCTTGCCGGCCGCGGACGGGATGTAGCCGATGTGCGCGACCCCGTGGAACGGCACCAGGTGGTGCTCGCAGCAGGAGAACATCTCGATGTCGCGGACCAGCACCAGCTCGTCGTGGCCGATGTCGAAGGTGGTGGACAGCACCTCCTCGGGGCGCTGCCACAGCCCGCCGAAGATTTCCGCGTAGGCCCGGGCGACCCGCTCCGGGGTGTCCCGCAGTCCGTCGCGGTCGGGGTCTTCGCCGATGGCGAGCAGGATCTCCCGCACCGCATCGGCGACCCGCTTGGCGTCGTAGGGCGGACGGGGTAGTTCGTCGGGCTCCAGCGAGATCGGTTGCACCACGCGTACCACAGTACGTGGCAGGCCTCAGGCGCTCGGCGGGTCCCAGAGCGGACGGCCGGGGCGGCCGGCGTCCGGATTCGGCTCGTAGGCCGGGCGGTTGTCCGGCGGGTACACCGGCGTCGTGGGCGACGGCTCGGAGACGCCGTTGGCCAGCGCGATCTCCTTGGGCGTCAGCACCGGGCCGCGGTTGGACGGGATGCGCACGTGCGAACCGGTCCAGGCCGGGCGCTGCGGACGACGACGCAGGTCGGAGAAGATCGCTGCGACCTCGGCCTTGTTCAGCGTCTCCTTGTCCAGCAGCTCCAACACCAGCGCATCGAGCACGTCGCGGTTGTCCACGAGGATCTGCCAGGCCTCGTTGTGCGCGTTCTCGATGAGCTTCTTGACCTCCTCGTCGACGATCGCCGCGATCTCCTCGGAGTAGTCGCGCTGGTGGCCCATGTCCCGGCCGAGGAACACCTCGCCGTTGTCCGAGCCCAGCTTGATCGCGCCCAGCCGTTCGGTCATCCCGTACTGGGTGACCATGGCCCGGGCCAGCGCGGTGGCCTTCTCGATGTCGTTGGCCGCGCCGGTGGTGGGGTCGTGGAAAATCAGTTCCTCGGCTGCGCGCCCGCCCATCATGTAGGCCAGCTGGTCGAGCATCTCGTTGCGGGTGGTCGAGTACTTGTCCTCGTCCGGCAGCACCATCGTGTAACCCAGGGCCCGGCCGCGGGACAGGATCGTGATCTTGTGCACCGGGTCGGTCTGCGGCAGCGCCGCGGCCACCAGGGCGTGTCCGCCCTCGTGGTAGGCGGTGATCTTCTTCTCCTTCTCGTTCATCAAACGAGAGGACTTCTGCGGGCCGGCCACGACGCGGTCGATGGCCTCGTCCAGCGCGAGGTAGTCGATCAGCTTGCCGTCCTTACGGGCCGTCAGAAGTGCGGCCTCGTTGAGCACGTTGGCCAGGTCCGCACCGGTGAAGCCGGGCGTACGCCGGGCAATCGAGAGCAGGTCGACGTCCGCGGCCATCGGCTTGCCCCGGGCGTGCACTTTGAGGATGTCGTGTCGGCCGTGCAGGTCCGGACGCTCCACCGCGATCTGCCGGTCAAAGCGGCCCGGCCGCAGCAGGGCCGGGTCGAGAATGTCCGGCCGGTTGGTCGCGGCGATCAGGATGACGCCGCCCTTGACGTCGAAACCGTCCATCTCGACCAGCAACTGGTTGAGGGTCTGCTCGCGCTCGTCGTGCCCACCGCCCAGACCGGCACCCCGGTGGCGACCCACCGCGTCGATCTCGTCGACGAACACGATGGCCGGCGCGTTGGCCTTGGCCTGCTCGAACAGGTCGCGCACCCGGGAGGCGCCGACACCGACGAACATCTCGACGAAGTCCGAGCCGGAGATCGAGTAGAACGGCACCCCGGCCTCGCCGGCCACGGCGCGGGCCAGCAGGGTCTTGCCGGTGCCGGGCGGGCCGTAGAGCAGCACACCCTTGGGGATCTTGGCGCCCATGGCCTGGAACTTGCCGGGGGCCTCCAGGAACTCCTTGATCTCCTGCAGTTCCTCCACGGCCTCGTTGGCCCCGGCCACGTCGGCGAAGGTCGTCTTCGGGGTGTCCTTGGAGATCAACTTCGCCTTGGACTTGCCGAAGTTCATCACCCTCGAGCCGCCGCCCTGCATCTGATTCATCAGGAACAGGAAGACGACCACGATCAGCACGAACGGCAGCAGGGTGACCAGCAGCGAGACCAGGAAATTCTGCCGCGGGTTGTCGATGTCGTACTTGTCCGGGATGGTGCCGTCGGCGGACTTCTGCTGCAGCAGGGCAGCCAGGTCATCGCCCTGGCCCTCGATGTAGGAGGCCTGGATCTTGTCGTTCTTGACCGGCGGTTTGAGTGTGACGCGGATCTTCATTTCCTGGCCACCGACGAGGGTGGCGGACTTGACCTTGTTCTGGTCGATCGCGTCGATGACCGTGGCGGTGTCGACCTTCTTGTAGCCGTTGGCTGCGTCGAACACCCGGGAGAGCAGGATCACTGCCAGGACGGCGAGGATGATCCACACCACCGGGCCGCGTAGATAGCGCTTTACGTCCATCGCGACGGGGCGGAGCCCCGAACCTCCTGCCAACTGTTGCCGAGCGTGCGGGGTCGACCCCGAGAACCTGACGGTACTACGTCTTGACCTTCGGTGGCGGGCGCACAGGCGTCCTCGGTCCGGACGTATGAGTGCAGCTCAGCCATAGACATGAGGCTGCAGGGTGGCCACAAACGGCAGGTTTCGGTACCGCTCCCGGTAGTCCAGGCCGTAGCCGACCACGAACTCGTTAGGGATGTCGAAACCGAGGTAGCGCACGGGAACGTCGACCTCGGCCGCGTCCGGCTTGCGGAGCATGGCGAACACCTCGAGGCTGGCCGGCCCCCGGGAGGACAGGTTGGCGAGCAGCCAGGACAGCGTCAGCCCGGAGTCGATGATGTCCTCGACGACCAACACGTTGCGGTCGGACAGGTCCAGGTCGAGGTCCTTGAGGATGCGCACCACCCCGGAGGACTTGGTGCCGGAGCCGTAGGACGACACCGCCATCCAGTCCATCTCGACCGGGTGGGACAGGGCCCGGGCCAGGTCGGCCATGACCATCACCGCACCCTTGAGCACCCCGACCAGTAACAGGTCCCGGCCCGCATAGTCGGCGTCGATCTGCGCGGCCAACTCGAGCGTGCGCTCGGCGATTTCCTCGGCGGAGACCAGCACCTTCGCGATCTCGTCGCCCACGTCCTCGGCGTTCACGTGCTCCCTATGGTCAACGCGCTTCAATCGGCTCGGCAGCAAGAGCGAAGACGTGCTCTTGCTCCGCTCGCCTCAATCGCGCGTGCTCTCAATCGTCGGGGGACGGTCAAGTATCAGAATCCCATACCGCCGCAGCGCGCGCAGGTCGCCCGGCAGATGTACCGGCCCCTGCCCGTGCCAATCGGTGACCAGTGCGTCCAGGGCCGCAACGTGGCGCTCGGCCAGCGCTCCGGCCGGGGCGCCCGCGGCCAGCGCGGCGGCGCGCAGGATGCGGCTGCGCAGTGCGGCGGGCAGCGCGGCGAGCGCGGCACAGTCCAGGCCCTCATCCTGGGTCGCCGCGTGCCCGGCCTGCCCGGCCAGGGCATCCAGGGCATCGGCATCGGCGCGCAGCAGTCGAGCGGTGCGGGCCAGCGCCTCGGCAACGCCCGGGCCCAGCGCCTTCTCCAACGCGGGCAGCGCGTCCTGGCGGACCCGGACCCGGGCGTAGGCCGGGTCGAGGTTGTGCGGGTCGTGCCACAGGGTTAACCCGGCTGTCGCGACTGCTTGTGCCAGGTCCGCGCGGGGCAGGTCGAGCAGCGGGCGACGGTAGCGACCGGCGACCGGGGCCATGCCGGCCAGCGAGCGCGCGCCGGAGCCGCGGGCCAGGCCCAGCAGCACGGTCTCGGCCTGGTCGTCGGCGGTGTGCCCGAGCAGGATGGCCGCGGCGGCGTGCTGATCGGCGAAGGCGTCCAGGGCGGCGTAGCGGGCGGTGCGGGCGGCGGCCTCGGGGCCGCCGGCCTTCCCCACCTGCACCCGCACCCCTTCGACGGGGTCCAGGCCCAGGTTCTTCAGCGTCGTGACCACAGCCGCGGCGCGCTGCGCCGAGCCTTCCTGCAGGCCGTGGTCGACGGTGATGCCCGCGACTCGCAGGCTCGCCCGGGGTGCTTCGAAGGCCGTGGCAACCGCCAACGCCAATGAATCGCCGCCGCCGCTGCAGGCGACCACCACTGTTGCCCCCGGCTGGAGATCGGCGAGGGCGGTGCGGACGGCGCGGCGCACCCGGGCGACTGCCGGGTGAGGGCCCACTGGCTACTCGCCGCCGTGGGTGCCGGCCGAGACGGCGGCCGGGGCACCGTGCACCCGGCTGACCCAGTCGGCCGGTGCGTGGACCTCGTCCAGTGTGGGCAGCGTCTGCGGGGACTCCCACACCCGGTTGAAGCCCGCCATGCCGACCTGCTCGACGACCACGTCGACGAACTTCTTGCCGTCGCGGTACTGGCGCATCTTGGCCTCCATACCGAGGATGCGACGCAGAAATTGGTCGAGGCTGCCCGCGCTCGCGCGGCGGGTCTGGAACGCCTTGCGGATCTCCACGACGGTGGGCACGACGGTCGGACCGACGCCGTCCATGACGTGATCGGCGTGCCCCTCCAACAGGCTCATCACCGCGGTCAGCCGGTCCATGGTGGCGCGCTGCTCGGCGCTGCGCAGGATCAGGCTGACCAGGTCGACGCCGGGTTTGCCGCGGGCCGCGTCAGCGATCCCGCGCAGCACGTCGGTCATCCGGTGAAACAGCTCCCCGGCGTCCAGGTCGGCGCTGCCGATCAGCTCGCGGATCTCCCCGGCCAGGTGCTCGCGCAGCCATGGCACCGCGGTGAACTGCACCCGGTGGGTCTCCTCGTGCAGACAGACCCACCGGCGGAAGTCGGCCGCGTCGACCTTGAGCTGCTGCTCGACGGACACGATGTTCGGCGCGACCAACAGCAACGTCCCATAGCCCGGTGCGCCGACCGAGGGCAGGAATGCCTCGTACTGGCCGAGAATCTTGGTGCCGAGGTAGGCCAGCAGGCCGCCCAGTTCCATTCCGGTGGCCCGGCGGCCGACCGCGGAGATCACCCCGAGGCCGGGTGTTCGGGTCGCGGCGAGCTTGTCCAGCAGCGGCTCGGACATCGCACGGAAACCGTCGATGTTGACCTCGACCCAGCCCTGCCGGTCCACCACCCGCACCGGCGAGCCGTCGTCCGGCGCCTGCAGCCCGGTGAACTCAGCCACGTGCCGCCGGGACTCCGCCGCGTACCGCCGCAACTCCTCCACCACGGCGTGCACCTCGGCCGGCGGCATCGCCGGCGGCGAGGGCATCAGCCGCTTGGCGGTGGCCGCCGCCAACTTCCAGTCGACCATCGCGGCCCCACCCGAAATCCCCATGCCCTCCACCGTAATGCGCAGCGCCGGCCACCGTCCCATGGCGCATGTCATGCGTAACGGGGCCTTGTCAGGCGTCCAGACGCCTGACAAGGCCGTTTTGCGCATGACATGCGCAACGGTGGGGGGCGCTGGACTAGCGGCAGCCGCAGGCGATCAGCGCGGCGGCGACGCGCTCGATGGCGATGCGGGCGTCGCGGCCGTAGCCGCCGGCCACGTTGTCCGCGGCCATGTCGAAGCTGAGCAACCGGCCGTCGGCATCGGGCAGGATCCCGGTCAGCGAGGTCACGCCCTGCAGGCTGCCGCTCTTGGCCCGCAGCAGGCCGCGGGCAGCTTGCGACTTGGCGTCGTAGAAGTGCAGCTGCAGGGTGCCGGAAACGCCGGCCGGGGCCAGCGCGGCGATCAGCACGCGCAGCGCGTCGTTGGGGCTGGTCGCGGCCATGGCCAGGGTCTGGGCGAGGACCCGCGGCGGGATGCGGTCGTGCCGGGACAGCCCCGAGCCGTCGTAGGTGGTCACCCCGGTCATGTCCACGCCGAGCTTGGCGACCTCGTCGTGCACCGCGGCCGCGCCGTTCTCGAACGTGCCCGGAAGTCCATCGTGCACAGCAACCTGACGGGCCATCGCCTCGGCGATGTCGTTGTCGGAGAACACCAGCATCTGTTCCAGCTCCGCGGAGATCGGGGCGGAGGAGACGTCGGCGATGGTGGGGAGTCCCTTGGGCGCGGTGGCCTCGGTGGGTTTGCCGACCACCTCGATGTCGGCCTTGCGCAGCTCGTCGACGAACATCGCGGCGGTGTGCCCGGCCGGGTCGTTGACCCGCCCGCCGTCCAGCGGAGCGATCCGACCCTGGTCCGCGGACAACCCCATCACCGGGCCCACCACGTCGCCGGTGTAGCCGCGCTCCCACTGCGGGGAGGCGGCGGGTCCGGAGAAGAACGACGAGTCGAACTGCAGGTGCACCACGTGCACGCCGTCGGCGGCCAGCGACTTCGCGGTCTGCTGCGCCAGGTCGTCCAGGTGCGCCCGCGGCGGGTAGGCGGGGATCTTGTTGCTGCCGGTGGGCAATGAGGTCAGCAGCGGGTCGCCGCCGCCGACCAGCACGATCGTCGGGGTGGGGGCGGCGCTCGGGGCGCTCGTCGCGGTCGCGTTGGGCGTCGGCGAGGTGGTCGGGGCGGTATCGGGCAGTCGCACCACAGTGGTGTGCAGGTGGGCGTCCGGACCGAGGGTGGCCAGCGCCGCGGCGGCGGTGAGCACCTTGGTGGTCGAGGCCGGGGTGATCGGGGTGCTGCTGCCCAGCGAGAGCAGCTCTTGCCCGGTGGCCACGTCCACCACGGACAGGCCCACCGAGGGCCCCAGGGCCGAGTTGGCGAGCAGCTTGGCCAACGCGACGCCGAGCCCCAGCCGGCTGGGCTGCGGGCCCGTGCCGGGGGTGATCGGGGCGAGCACCGCGCCCGGCGGCGCCGCCGGAGCGTCCGACGGGGTGACCGGGCCGGGCGCGGCCGCGGCGTGCGCCACCGTGGGCACCGCGACCACCAGCGCGGCCAGCGCAGCGCCGATCGATGACCGCATGGGCCCCCCTCGCCTCACCCGTTTGGCTCGACGATAACGGCGCATCAGCGGGCCGGGCGGCAGCACGCCGAACTCCCGGGTGGAGAATGTGCCCTCGTGGAGCCAATGCAGTTCGACGTCACCATTGAGATCCCCAAGGGTCAGCGCAACAAGTACGAGGTGGATCACACCACCGGCCGGATCCGGCTGGACCGGATGCTGTTCACCTCCACGCGCTATCCCGCCGATTACGGCTTCATCGACGGCACCCTGGGCGAGGACGGCGACCCACTGGACGCCCTGGTCCTGCTCGACGAGCCGACCTTTCCCGGTTGTCTGATCCTGTGCCGCGCCATCGGCATGTTCCGGATGACCGACGAGAAGGGCGGGGACGACAAGGTCCTGTGCGTCCCCGCGAACGACCCGCGGATGGAGCACATCCGCGACATCCACCACCTGTCCGAGTTCGACCGCCTGGAGATCCAGCACTTCTTCGAGGTCTACAAGGACCTGGAGCCGGGCAAGTCGGTCGAGGGTGCCACCTGGGTGGACCGGAACGCGGCCGAAGTGGAGATCGATGCCTCGCGCGAGCGTTTGCGGCACCAGCACCATTGACCCTGCCGATCACCGGTGCGGGCGTCGCCATCTGAACGTCACATACGACAACCCCGTTGTGCGCCGCGCTTAACAGTCGGCACACGGTCGCGCAACACGTGCGGGCGAGCATCGGGGAATGACTGCTGCCCCCGAAATGCACGCCGCCACCGTCGCCGAACGCTCAGCCGCGACGCACGCGGCTTCCCGGCCGCACTGGATCGACGACTGGGATCCGGAGGACCCGAGGTTCTGGGCCGAGAAGGGCTCGAAGATAGCCGGGCGAAACTTGATCTTCTCGATCTTCTCCGAGCACATCGGGTTCTCGATCTGGACGATGTGGTCGACGCTGATCCTGTTCCTGGGGCCCAAGTACGGCTTCAACCCCAACGCTCCCGGCCACACCGCTGCCTCGGTGGCCGCGGACAAGTTCCTGCTGGTCTCGGTGCCCGCCGCGGTGGGGTCTGCGCTGCGCCTGCCGTACACGTTCGCGGTGGCCAAGTTCGGCGGCCGCAACTGGACGATCGTCTCCGCGGCGCTGCTGCTCCTGCCCACGGTGCTGCTCGCGCTGATGCTGCATCCCGGGCACCCCAGCGCGGCCAATCCCAAGGTTTTCGAGGGCTACACCAGCTTCGGAATGCTGATTTTCCTGGGCGCGGTGGCCGGGGTCGGCGGTGGCAACTTCGCCTCCTCGATGGCGAACATCAACAACTTCTACCCGTCCCGGCTCAAGGGCTGGGCGCTGGGCCTGAACGCCGCGGGCGGAAACCTGGGTGTGGCCACCATCCAGCTGGTCGGCCTGTGGGTGTTGGCCACCAAGGGGGTGGACCACCCCAAGCTCGTAGTCGGTGTCTACATCCCGCTGATCGCAATCGCCGCGCTGTGCGCGGCGCTGTTCATGGACAACATCACCGGGGCCACCAACGAGAAGGGCGCCATGCGCGAGGTCTGCAAGGACCCGCACACCTGGATCATGTCCTTCCTCTACATCGGTACCTTCGGCTCGTTCATCGGCTTCAGCTTCGCGTTCGGGCAGCTGTTGACGGTTCAGTTCCCAACCCATTTCCCGAAGATCGACCCGGTGACCCACAAGGCCGTCACCGACGCGGTCACCCACAAGGGCATTGTCGACGCCGTCAAGGTCGCGCACTGGACCTACCTGGGCCCGTTGATCGGCTCGCTGTCCCGCCCGATCGGCGGCTTCCTGGCCGACCGCCTCGGCGGGGCCAAGGTCACCTTCTGGAACTTCGTTGCGATGGCGCTGTTCGCCACGCTGGCGTTGACCGCGTCGGAGCAGAAGTCCTTCGGCCTCGCGATCGCCGCATTCACCGGGCTGTTCCTCACCGCGGGCCTGGGCAACGGCTCCACCTACAAGATGATCCCGACGATCTTCGGGGCCAAGGCGACGATGGCGGTCAGCGAGGGGCAGGATCCGGCAGGCGCGCAAACGCACGCCCGGCGCATGTCCGGTGCGCTGATCGGGATCGCCGGGGCCATCGGCGCCGGCGGCGGGGTACTGGTGAACATTGCCTTCCGCCAGTCCTTCCTGCACACCAAATCCGGCAACGATGCCTACGTCGCCTTCCTCGCCTTCTACGCGGTGTGCTTCGTGCTCACCTGGGCCGTGTATCTGCGGCCGGGTCGCAGGCTGGAAACCGTCTAGAGCCGGACGGCACGAAGCCCCCGGGGCGCTTCCACCGAAGTCGCGCCGGGGGCTTCGCTCCGTCCGCAGCACCGGATCCAGCCGGGACGCCGGACCCGTCCTACTGTGCGGGACGGTTCTTCGTGATGTCTTCAGGTGGGCACACCATAGACGTCGGGTCTTGCCACCATCATTCGGCCCCCGTCGGCGAAGCGGACGGACACTTTCGGGGATTTTGTCCGAACTTGGCCGGGCTGCGGCGGCGCGGGTGGCCCCGCCGGCAGCATGACCGCATGGACGTGCTGGCCGGTCGGATCCTGTTGCACCCCGTCGACCGGGCCCGCTCCGTGCGGTTCTACCGCGATGTGCTGGGCCTGGCGGTGGCCAGGGAGTTCGGGCCGGCGGAGAACCCGGGCACCGTGTTCTTTCTCGGAAATGGCCTGCTGGAAATCTCGGCGGCGGCCGCAGCCGGGCCGCCGGCCGGATTCGCGTTGTGGCTGCAGGTGCGCGATGTGAAAGCCGAACACGCCCGCCTGCAACAGGCGGGCGTGCCGGTGTTGCGCGAGCCCCGGACCGAGCCGTGGGGACTGATCGAATGTTGGATCGCCGACCCCGACGGGGTGCGGGTGGTCCTGGTCGAGGTGCCGCCGGAACACCCGCTGCGCCGCGACCTTCGAACGTAACTGCTCAGAACTTGAACTCGACGGGCGCCGCGTGCTCCCCGAAGCCCTCGACGGCCGGGGGCCCGGCCGGTGCGGGCACGTGCCCGAGCTGCTCCGGCTTGATCCGCATGACCTTGGCCACCCACGCCGGCATCCACCAGTTCGCCTTGCCGAACAGGGCCACCAGAGCCGGCACCAACAGCGCCCGCACGATGGTGGCGTCGAGCAGGATGCCGATGCCCAGCGCGGTGGCGAACACCTTGATGTCGGTGCCCGGTGAGGCGGCGAGTGCGACGAAGGACAGGAACAGGATCATCGCGGCGCCGGTGACGAGCCGTCCGGTGCGACCCAGGCCCTGGATCACCGCCTGCGAGGTGCTGCCGGTGCGGTCGTACTCCTCTCGCATGCGGGCCAGGATGAACACCTCGTAGTCCATGGACAGGCCGAACAGGAACGCGAAGATGATCATCGGCACCCAGAAGCTGACCGCCCCGGTCGCCGGGATGTTGAACAGCTGTTTCGAGCCGTGCCCGTCCTGCCAGAACCACACGGTGGCACCGAACGTCGCGCACACCGAGACGATGTTGAGCAACACGGCCTTGATCGGCAGCAGGATCGACCGGAACGTGCGCACCAGCAGCAGGAACGTGACCAGGGCGATGATGCCGAGGCTGTACGGGAAGTTCTTGTAGACCGCGTTGATGCTG
>DASXPS010000211.1 GCA_036493475.1 Sporichthyaceae bacterium
GGCGTTGATCTTCAGCCGGATCATGCCGCAGGTGGCCGAGCTGCAACGGGGTCTGCTGCAGCTGGCCCAGGCATCCGGAGCCTACGAGGACATCCTGGGCGTGATCACCAAGTGCGAGGCCGCCGCGGAACCGGCCCCAGCGCTCCACCGGCTGCCTCGACAGGCACGCCGCGGCTCGATCCGCCTGGATGCGGTCGTCGTCAGCTACACCCCGGACCGACCGGTGCTGCAAGGCGTCGATTTGGACATCCCGTCCGGGCAAACCACCGCCCTGGTAGGCCCGTCGGGTGCCGGCAAGACCACGGTGACCGACGTCGTCCTGGGGTTGCTGCGCCCGGAACGCGGACGCGTGCTGGTCGACGGCGTACCGCTGAGCGACCACGACCTCGCCGGGTGGCGCTCGCGGGTCGCCGTGGTGCCGCAGGACCCGTACCTGTTCACCGAGACGATCGCGGCGAATCTGCGTTGGGCTTCCCCGCAGGCCACCGACAAGGACCTGTGGGTCGCCCTGCGCGAAGCCGCGGCCGACGCCTTCGTGGCCGCGCTGCCCGCCGGGCTCGACACCATGGTCGGCGATCGCGGGATCCGGCTGTCCGGCGGTGAACGTCAGCGCATCGCGCTGGCCCGCGCATTGCTGCGCCGCCCGACCCTGATCGTGCTCGACGAACCCACCAGCGCGCTGGACACCCAGACCGAACAGCTGGTCCGGGCCACCCTGGCCCGACTGCACGGCCGGCACACCGTGCTGATCGTCGCCCACCGCCTGTCCACCGCACGCGACGCAGACCAGATCGTCGTGCTCGACGCCGGCCGCGTTGTCGAATCCGGCCCATGGACCGCCCTCGCCAGCGACGGCGAGAGCCGGCTGGCCTGCCTGATCCGGGCGGGCACGTTGGACGCCCCCGCACGGGCCCCGGCCCACCCCGCAGGAGAGGTGCCGTCCGGACCGCCTCGCAGCTAGCCGCGACCTCGCAGCAGCGAGGCACGGAACGGGCGCAGTTCGCCAATGCAAAGGCCCTGCGCGACAACCGGGTCGGCGTTCATGATCGCGGTCGCCGCGGCCTCGTCATCGGCCTCGAACACGCATATACCTGTATTGGTCTCGCCCAGGGTGGGGCCGGCCAGAATCAGGCTGCCGTCGGCCAGTAGCCGCTGCAGGTGCTCGAAGTGCGCGCCGAAGACGAGGCGCTCGTCCTCGGTCATGGTCGCGGCGAAGTCGTGGCGCGGCGGATGCAGAAAGTAGATCCACTCCGCCATGACGGTACGTCAGAGAGTGTGCAAGGACTGCGGGTGTCGGGCGTGCTCCCCCAGCACCTGCAGGCCCTGGGCGATCCCGCCCGCCAAATTCCCCGCGGCGAACGCCGAGGTCATGCTCATCGAGGCCAGCGCACACGCCCGATCGTCCACCCAGCGCCGCGCCCGGCCACCGGTGATGATCTCCAAATGCCGCGCCGCCGGGTCCACGAAGATCAGCACAGAATCCGCCGCCTCCGCACCGAGCTCGCCGTGCAGACGTTTGGCATACGGCCGCGGCGGACCCTCCGCGGCGCCGACGTACACCGAGAAGCGCAAACCACTGGCCCGCTCCGCACGCTGGATGGCCCGCACGATGTCCTCGCGCTGGCGCGGGGAGAACGCGTCACCAGCGAGCACTGGAGCCACCGCCCTCGCCGGTCTCGACCTCCGCGTCCGGGGCCACGATCGTCCCGGTGATGGCCTCCTGCTCGGCCGCCGGCGCGGCCGCGACCGCGGGCGTGTGCCCGTAGCCGCCCGACTCGACCTCGGCCTCCGCACCGGGCGCGCCGTACCACTCCGGGGTCGCCTGCCAGTCCAGGCCCGGCCGGTAGCGCGGACCCTTGGCCAGCGACGGCAGCATGACCAGCAGCGCGATCAGCGCCATCAAGCCGATCGGTATGACGCCGAACACCAGGATGGCCTTGAGTGTGGAGATCTGCTTGCCGGGATCGTCCCCGTCGTCGCGGTACAACGCGAACGCCGGCGCCGCGGTGAGCGTGGACCAGACCAAAGCAGCGGCGAGCACAGCAGCGGTGCGGCGACGATTCACGCCGCACAGGCTAGCGAACCCGCCGGTCAGGCCCGGGCGTCGGCCTGGGCATTGCGGAACAGGCCGGTGAGGCGGGCCACCGACGCCGAGGACTTGATGTCCTCCAGCAGCACCGGCGTCCCATTCCCGTCCAACAGCGGGTACTGCCAGTTCGGGTACTCCCGATAGGTCCCCGGCTGGTTGTGGGTACGCCGGTCCCCCACCGCGTCGCCCAACGTCAACCCGCGCAACAGGCACGGAGTGGCGGCCAGGGCCTGGTGCAGCGCCAACACGGTGGCGTCCATCGAACCCGCGTCACCGACCTCACCACCCCGGTCGATACCCAACTCGTCCAGCAGCGCGCGCCACCCGGCCAGCTCGGCGTGCAGGGCCGCCCATTCCTGCTCCACCGGGTTGCTCAGCAACCCGAGCCGGTTGCGCAGTGCGACGTGTTCCCCGGTCAGGTAACCGCGGGTGGGCGGCAGGTCATGAGTGGTCACCGTGCCCAGGCACAGCTCGCGCCACTGCTCCGGGCGCAGCGGCCCGTGCGCGTCCCGCTCGAACCACAGGATGGACGTGCCGAGCATGCCGCGGTCGTCCAGGTACTCGCGCACCCACGGCTCGACGGTGCCCAGGTCCTCACCGATCACCACGGCGTCGGCCCGGTGCGCCTCCAGCGCCAGGATGCCCACCATCGCCTCGTGGTCGTAGCGCACATAGGTGCCTTCCGACGGGGTGCACCCGTCGGGCACCCACCACAGCCGGAACAGCCCCATCACGTGGTCCACCCGCAGGCCGCCGGCGTGGCGCAGTGCCGAGCGGATCATGTCCCGGTAGGGCGCGTAGCCGCGTTCGGCCAGCTGCCGTGGCTTCCACGGCGGCTGGCTCCAGTCCTGCCCCTGTTGGGTGAACGCGTCCGGCGGGGCACCGACCGAGGCGCCGATGGCCAGCACGTCCTGCAGCGCCCAGGAGTCCGCGCCGCCGGGATGCACCCCGACGGCCAGGTCATGGATGACGCCCAGCGGCATGCCCGCGGCCCGGGCCGAGGCGGCCACGTCGGCCGATTGCTCGTCGATCAGCCACTGCAACCAGGCGTGGAACTCCACCCGGTGGGCCAACCGTTCGCGTTCCGCGGCGACCGCCGGGGTGGCCGGGTTGCGCAGTTCCTCCGGCCAGATCATCCACTCCGCGCCGTGCACCTCGACCAGCGCGCACCAGGTGGCGAAGTCCAGCAACCCGACGCCCTCGCGCGCCAGGTAGGCCCCGAAGGCGGACTGCCGGGCCGGGCTGCGGCCGGTGGCGTGGATCAGCTCCAGGGCCTCTTTCTTGGCCGCCCACACCAGATCGCGGTCGATCAGGTCGTCCGGCCCGCCGCAACCCTGCAGCGGCTCGGCCAGCTTGCCGAGCCGGGCCCGGTCGGTGGCGGACAGCTGCGCACACTCCGGGATCGACGCCACCGACAGGTAGAGCGGGTTGATGAAGCGTCGGGTCATCGGCAGGTACGGCGAGGGTTCGATCGGTGGCACCGGCGCGGCCGCGTGCAACGGGTTCACCAGCACGAAACCCGCGTCCAGCTCAGCACCGGACCAGGTGATCAATTCGGCCAGGTCGGACAGGTCACCGAAGCCCCACGAGGCGCGGCTGCGCAACTGGTAGAGCTGGATCATCCAGCCCCAGGTCTGACGATCCCTCAGCTCGGTCGGGAACTCGACCCGCGGTGGCACCACCACCAGCACCGCTTCGGCGTGCCGGCCGTCGCTCGCCGCGTGCACGGTGTGCCAGCCCAGCGGCAGGTCGGCGGGCAGCTCGAAGGTGGCCTCGCCGATCATGGCGCCGTCCAGCTCGCAGGGGTCCACCCAGCGGTCCAGCTGGCGCACCTCGCGCCGGGTGCCGTCCTCCAGTTCCACATGCACCAGCGCGGGGTCACCGTGCGGCACGTGCACCCAGAATGTGGTCGGTGCGCCGTCGTCGACGCGGCGCACCAGGCAGGGCGGCAGCATGCGGCGCCACCGGTCCTCGTCCAGCCGGGCGAGTTCGGCGCCCGCCGTCGACGGTGTGGCGGCGTCCACCCCGAGCGCGTTCAGCACCGCGATGACCGTGGATTCGGGGACGTCGACGTATTCCCCCCGCCAGTCCCAGTACTCCGTGGCCACTCCGTACGCGGTCGCCAGGGCGACCAGGTTCGCGGACAGTTCACTCATGCGCGGATCCTCGGCAGCGACGGCACCGGACGATTCTGACTACCCCGCCTGCCGGAGAATGCAACGGGGTTAGGCCGACGCCTCGTCCGGGAACGCCTCGCGGCCGTGTCCGGACAGGTAGGGCAGCCAGCGCGGGTCGTGCCGGCCGGTGCCCAGGATCCGCCAGACCGCCCCCGACGGCGCCCGCGGCGCCGGCCGCACCCCCCAGCCCAGCTCGGCGACGTGCCGATCGCTCTTGATGTGGTTGCACCGCCTGCAGGCGGCGACCACGTTCTCCCATACGTGTTGCCCACCGCGGCTGCGCGGCACCACGTGGTCGACGCTGGTGGCCACCCCGCCGCAGTACACGCAGCGGCCGCCGTCGCGGGCGAAGATGGCGCGGCGGGTGAGCGGGATGCCGGCCCGGTAGGGCACCCGCACGAAGCGGTTCAGCCGGACCACGGCGGGTAACGCCAACGACACCGAGGCGCTGTGCAGCACGGCGCCGGAGTTCTCCACGGCGATCGCTTTGTCGTTCAGGATGAGAACCAGCGCGCGTCTAGCCGGCACGACGCACAGTGGCTCGTACGTCGCGTTCAGGACCAACGCGTGGCCCACCGCGCCTCCTTACGGCACACCCGGCGCGTGGCGCGCCGGGTGCGTCCAGCACCAGTGTCGGTGACGGGGGCCACTTTCGACCAGAACATTCGCCTACCGACTCCCGGGCCGCCCGCTCGATAGGTTGAGCAGCCATGCGACCCACCTACCCCGCCGCCGCCCGTCAGGACATCGTCGAGGACCTGCATGGGCACTGGATCGCGGACCCGTACCGCTGGCTGGAGGACCCGGGCAGCGAGGCGACCAAGGCGTGGTCGGCGGCCCAGGATGAGCTGTTGGCCGCGCACCGGGAGGCCTGGCCGGGGCGGGACGCGCTGCGCACCCGACTCACCTCGCTGTTCGGCGCCGGGATGATCGACGCCCCGGTCTGGCGCGGGCAGCGGCGCTTCTTCATGCGCCGCTCGGCCGAGCAGGAGCACGCGGTGCTGCTCACCGTCGACCCGGATGGCACCGAACGGACGCTGCTCGACCCGATGGCCATCGACGCCTCCGGGCGGACCACGTTGGACGCCTGGCAGCCGTCCAAGGACGGCACTCTGCTCGCCTACCAGCTCTCCGAGGGCGGCACCGAGGAGTCGGTGCTGCGGGTGATCGACGTCGCCACCGGCGCGCTGCTGGACGGCCCCATCGACCGGGCCCGGTACTCCCCGGTGGCCTGGCTGCCCGGCAACGCCGCGTATTACTACGTGCGGCGGCTGCCGCCGGGGGCGATCCCGGAGGAGGAGCAGCAGTATCACCGGCGGATCTACCTGCACCGGGTGGGCAGCGACCCGGCCTCCGACGTGCTGATTTTCGGCGAGGGCCTGGACATGACCAACTACTACGGGGTCTCGGTGAGCCGGGACGGCCGTTGGTTGGCGATCACCGCGAATCCCGGCACCGCCCCGCACAACGACCTGTGGCTGGCCGACCTGACCAGCAGCCCGCTGGAGGCCCCGGACCTCACGGTGGTCCAGCAGGACGTGGACGCCTCCACCGGGGTGGAGATCGGCCGGGACGGTCGGTTGTACGTGTTCACCGATCTGGCGGCCCCGCGGGGGCGGTTGTGCGTGGCCACCCCGCAGCAGGCAACCGCCGAGCACTGGACGGACCTCATCGCGCAGGACCCGGAGGCAGTGCTCGACGGGTACGCGATCCTCGACGGGCCGGAGATGTCCGACGCCCCGGTGCTGGTGTGCGCCTGGACCCGGCACGCGGTCAGCGAGTTGACCCTGCACGACCTGCGCACCGGCGAACGCACCGGAAGGGTGGACCTGCCCGGACTGGGCAGCCTCGGCGGGATGACCGCGCGCCCGGAGGGCGGGCACGAGTGCTGGTTCGGCTACACCGACCACACCACGCCGTCGTGCGTGTACCACTTCGACGCACGCGACCGCAGCACCTCGCTGTACGCGCTGCCGCCGGGCACCGTGCAGGTGCCCGAAGTGAGGACCCGTCATATCGCTTACCGGTCCAAGGACGGCACCACGGTGCGGATGTTCTTGATGCACCGGGCCGACGCCGACGCCACCGTCGCGCGGCCGACCATCCTCTACGGCTACGGCGGGTTCGGCATCTCGCTGGGTCCGGCCTTCTCCCCCGGCATCCTGGCCTGGGTGGAGGCCGGTGGGGTGTATGCGGTGGCCAACCTGCGCGGCGGCGGCGAGGAGGGCGAGGACTGGCACCGCGCCGGGATGCTCGGCCACAAGCAGAACGTGTTCGACGATCTGCACGGCGCCGCGGAATGGCTGATCGGGCAGGGCTGGACCACCCCGGACCGGTTGGCGATCGCGGGTGGGTCGAACGGCGGACTGTTGGTCGGGGCGGGCATGACGCAGCGCCCGGAGCTGTACTCGGCGGTGCTGTGCTCGGCGCCGTTGCTGGACATGGTCCGCTACGAGCAGTTCGGCTTGGGCGCGAGTTGGAGCTCGGAATACGGCACCGCCGAGGACCCGGAGCAGCTCGGCTGGTTGCTCGGCTACTCCCCCTACCACCGGGTGCGCGAGGCCGTCGCGTACCCGGCGCTGTTGCTCACCATCTTCGATGGGGACACCCGGGTGGACACCATGCATGCACGCAAGTTCGCTGCCGCCCTGCAGCACGCCACCACCGCCGAGGCGCCGATCCTGCTGCGGTTGGAGGTCGATGTCGGGCACGGCGCCCGGGCCCTGTCCCGCAGCATCGAGGTCGGCGTGGACTCCATGAGCTTCGCCGCGGCGCACACCGGCGGGTTGGCCTTCGGGCCGACGGGTGAGCGCGAGCGATGATCGGTTGGGCGCTGGCCGGGCTGGACCCGACTCCCACACCGACGCCCGGCGCTCCGGCGGTCGTGGTCACCAACGACGTGCCCTGCTACCGCCAGGCTGCCGACTCGCTGTGCAAGCAGATCCACCAGTGGACGCACAGCGAATGGTTGGCCTCCTCCAGCAGTTGGTTGATCGCCAAACCGGCGCGCATCCTGGTGATCTTCCTGGTCGCCGCGGTGCTCAACAAGCTGGTGGCCCGGGCCATCCGCCGACTGACCGCCCGGGCCGGGGGTGGCACCGTCACCGGCAGGATCACCCGCGGCAAGCTGCCGGGGGGCAGCCCCGGCGAGCGGCGTCGGGCCCGCTCGGCGACGTTGGGTTCGGTGCTGGAGAGCGTCGCCGCAGGCGTCATTTACTCCATCGCCGTGCTGATGTCGATGTCCGAGCTGACCTTCAACATCGGGCCGCTGATCGCCAGCGCGGGTATCATCGGGGTCGCGGTTGGGTTCGGCGCACAGACATTGGTGAAGGACTTCCTGTCCGGGATCTTCATGATCCTGGAGGATCAGTTCGGAGTCGGCGACACCGTCGATCTGAGCATGGTCGACGTGGAGGACACCATCGGCGTGGTCGAGTCCGTGGGCCTGCGAACCACCAAGGTACGGGCCCCGGACGGCGTGATCTGGCATGTACGCAACGGTGAGATCCTGCGGGTGGGCAACCGCAGTCAGGGCGCGCGTGAGGCTGCAGCGGCACGAGAAGCGGGAAGCAGTACTGAATGAGCTTTGAGGCAATCCCCTCCGACTTCTACGAGAAGGTCGGCGGCGACGAGTTCTTCACCCAACTCGTGCACCGCTTCTATGTGGGTGTGGCCGATGATCCGGAGCTACGGGCGCTGTATCCCGAGGAGAACCTGATCGGCGCGGAAATCCGGCTGCGCCTGTTCCTCATGCAGTACTGGGGCGGGCCGACCACGTACTCGGAGAACCGGGGTCATCCCCGGCTGCGCATGCGGCACGCACCGTTCCAGGTCACCCCGGTCGCCCGTGATCGGTGGCTGGGCCACATGCGCGCGGCGCTGGACTCCCTGGACATCGACCCCGAGCACGAGCAGCGGCTCTGGCACTACTTCGAGTTGGCCGCGCACAGCATGGTGAACACGCCCGACTGACCCGCACTCACCTCAGGCGTCCGCCCATCCGTGAGCTATAGCTCACGGGTAAGCGGACGCCTCGCTATTTCAGGTTGCCACCGTGCGCGTCACTTGCGCTTCTTCAACAGCTCCTTGGCCCTGGTCTGCAGGTTGACCATGAGCTTCATGCCCTTCTCCTGCCTGCTGCCGACCGCCGGCATCAGGCCGAGCGCGCGGCCGAGCTCCATGCCATCGAAGTAGGCGTCGTTGCGGACGATCAGGCCGTCCTTCACGGTCAGCTGGTCCAGACCGGTGACCTCGCCGCGGGCGCCGGTGGGCAGGAAGCCGTCGAAATCGCCCGGCCCGGTGAACCCGGCGAAGGCGCGCCAGTGCACGACGACCCGGTTCTCCTGCGCGGTGGTCTCGATGACCTCGAGTTTCCATTCCCCCATCGCGCCGAACAGCGGGGAGAAGAAGGCGACGATGCCGGCCGGCACCGGAAGGTTGCGGTTGCCCGGCGCGGCCTCCACGCCGCCGCTGGGCACCCAGCACTTGACGGCACGGTCCAGATCCCGGTCGTTCAGCGCCGAGAAGTACTCCAGGACGATCGCGGTGTTCTTTTTCAGCTCGGCTGCAGTCATGGGTCAATTCTGGCGGTGACGGTGAACTCCGACAACGCCTCCCGTTCCGCGTCGGTGAGCCGACGTAGCCGGTCGGCGGCGAAGTCGAACGCGGCCAGCGTGGTGGTCCCGGTGCAGTACGGGTCCGCCGGGTCGTCGCCGAGTTCGCACTCCACGGTGAGACTGGCCGCGCGCGCCGCGCTGATCCAGGTGTGCGCGACCAACGGCTGGGTGCTGGCCAGCATCGGGCGCAGGAAGCGAACCCGGATCTTGGCCACCACCAGCGCGCCGAGCAGGCTCTGCGCCGCGGTGCCGCGCAGCCGGCTGCGGAACATGTCTACCCGGGCCTCCTGCAGGTAGGCGGTCCAGGCGATGTTGTTGATGTGCGCCATGGAATCCATGTCGCCCCACCGGAGGAGGATCTCGCTGCGGTGTTTCATCGGCGCGCCGTCGGGTCCATCCGGTACCGCTCCAGGATCTCCCGCTCGTGCGCCCGCAGTGGTCGCGGTCGGGTGCTCTCCCGGTTGATGCAGACCATTCGGGCGACGCCCACCAGGTACTCGTGTTGGTCGTCGACCAATGCGTGGGTGAGATGGAACGAGCTGTTGCCCAGGTGCGTGGTCCAGGAGTGCACATACACCGGCTTCGGCCGCAGCAGCAGGGGGCGCTTGTAGGTCGCCTCCAACTCGGCGATCACGAAACTGTCGGTGGGCTCGGCGTCCGGGCCGGTCGGCGGTGGCTGCCCGGCCACCGCCGGGACGTGGCCGAACAGCTCCAGGCGTGCCTGTTCCAGGTAGCGCAGGAACACCGTGTTGTTCACGTGCTTATAGGCGTCGATGTCGATCCACCGGACCTGACATGTCGTCACATGTGGGTCGACCACATCAGTCCCGGGTGAGCCGACGATAGGTGGCCCGGTGCGGGCGCAGCGCCTCCGGGCCGAGGCGCTCGGCCTTGTTCTTCTCGTAGGCCTCGAAGTTGCCCTCGAACCAGAACCACTGGGAATCGCCCTCGTAGGCCAGGATGTGGGTGGCCACCCGGTCCAGGAACCAGCGGTCGTGGGAGACGACCACCGCGCAGCCGGGGAACTCCAGCAGCGCATCCTCCAACGAGGACAGGGTTTCCACGTCCAGGTCGTTGGTCGGCTCGTCGAGCAGGATCAAGTTGCCGCCGATCTTCAGGGTCAGCGCCAGGTTCAACCGGTTGCGCTCGCCACCGGAGAGCACCTTCGTCGGCTTTTGCTGGTCCGGGCCCTTGAAGCCGAACGCGGAGACGTAGGCCCGGCTGGGCATCTCCACCTGGCCGACCTTGATGTGGTCCAGCCCGTCGGAGACGACCTCCCACAACGTCTTGGTCGGGTCCAGGTTGCTGCGCCCCTGGTCCACATAGGAGATCTTGACGGTCTGGCCGATCTTGATCGTGCCGGAGTCCGCCGGCTCCTCCCCCAGCAGCATCTTGAACAGCGTGGTCTTGCCTGCACCGTTGGGGCCGATGATGCCGACGATGCCGTTGCGCGGCAGGGAGAAGGACAGCTTGTCGATGAGCAGCCGGTCGCCGAAGCCCTTGGACAGCTTGTCGGTCTCGACGACCACGTCGCCCAGGCGCGGTCCCGGCGGGATCTGGATCTCCTCGAAGTCCAGCTTGCGCATCTTGTCGGCCTCGGCGGCCATCTCCTCATAGCGCTCGAGGCGGGCCTTGCTCTTGGTCTGACGCGCCTTGGGGCTGGAGCGCACCCACTCCAGTTCCTGTTCCAGGCGCTTCTTGCGCTTGGCGTCCTTTTGCCCTTCGACCTTGAGCCGGGTGGCCTTGGCCTCCAGGTAAGTGGAGTAGTTGCCCTCGTAGGGGTAGGCCCGGCCGCGGTCCAGCTCGAGGATCCACTGCGCGACGTTGTCCAGGAAGTACCGGTCGTGGGTCACCGCGACCACGGTGCCGGGGTATTTCTCCAGGTGCTGTTCCAGCCACACCACGGACTCCGCGTCCAGATGGTTGGTGGGCTCGTCGAGCAGCAACAGGTCGGGAGCCTGCAGCAGCAGCTTGCACAGCGCCACCCGACGCCGTTCCCCACCGGAGAGCACGGATACGTCGGCGTCGGGCGGCGGGCAGCGCAGCGCGTCCATCGCCATCTCGATCTGCGAATCGAGGTCCCAGGCGTTGCGGTGGTCCAGCTGCTCCTGCAGCGTGCCCATCTCCGCCAACAACTCGTCGCTGTAGTCGGTGGCCATCTTCTCGCTGATCTCGTTGAAGCGGTCGAGCAGCGCCTTGGTCTCCGCAACGCCCTCCTCGACATTGCCGAGCGCCGACTTGGCCTCGTTCAGTGGCGGTTCCTGCAACAGGATGCCCACGCTGTAGCCCGGGGAGAGCAACGCGTCGCCGTTGGACGGCTGCTGCAGGCCGGCCATGATCTGCAGCACGGTCGACTTACCGGCCCCGTTCGGCCCGACCACACCGATCTTCGCGCCCGGGTAGAAGGCCAGCGTCACGTCGTCGAGGATTACCTTGTCACCGTGCGCCTTGCGCGCCTTGCGCATCGTGTAAATAAATTCCGCCACGGGTTAACCCTATGCGGCGGCGGTGTCCTCCTGTTCCGGAGCCTCGTCCGGCACCGGCGCGAACTCGGCGTCGGTGAACTCCGTCGTCGCTACCGCGGGCTTGCCCGCCCGCCGGAACGACGATGTGCCGAAACGCAGGTCGTGGCCCACGTGGTCGGCGGTGATCTCCGCGGACTTGCCACTGCTGTTCTCCGTGGCCCACTCCCGCATCATCAGGCGGCCGTGCACCAGCACCGGCTCCCCCTTGGCCAGGCTGCCCGCGACGTGATCGGCCACCTTCTTCCAGCACGTCACGTCGTAGTAGCTGACCTCCCCGTCGACCCAGGCCCCGTCGCGGAACGAACTGGGCTTGGTGGCCACCCGGAATTTGGCCAGGGACCCGCCCGCGGTCTGCAGGTGTCGTGGCTGATCGACGATGTTGCCGAACACCGTCACGTAGGTGTCGTTCATGAACGCCTCCCCAGTGGTTTCCCGCGGCCACCGGGAGCGGTGACCGCGGTGTGAGCCTGCTGGATCCCGGCGCTCGGCGGGGGCGAATGGGGCCCCTGTGGACAACGCCCTCGCCGGCGGCACCGGGCACGCGGCACAATCACAGAAACGCTTACGTCACGGGCGCCCGTAGCTCAGTGGATAGAGCAACTGCCTTCTAAGCAGTTGGTCGCTGGTTCGAGTCCAGCCGGGCGCGCTCCGCAGCACCGCCGACCGCAGGTGATGGTCGATCAGATCATCACGCGAACCGGGCTTGCGGGCGTCCGTATCCTCCGGTTATGGGTAGGCACAGCGCCCCGAGCGCACCCGTGGGTGCGCTGACGCTCGAGCGCCCACCCACCGGGTCGACCCGCCGACCTCGCCACGCCGCACCGGTGCCCGCCGCGCTCATCGGGGTACCGGCGGCGCACGGCAACCTGGCGCTGAACCTGGACCAGGTCGCGGTACCGGTGCCCGCCCCGGCCCGGCCACCGACGCTCACCCTGGTCCCCCCGACGGACCGGCCGCGAGCGACCGGGCCGGCCCACCACGGCGCGCCCGCCCCACTGGCGCTGCGCATCCTGGCGGACGTCGTGGGCTGGGCCGGGTTCGCGGTGGCTGTGGTGTGGGTGGTCATCGTGTCGAGCGGGCACGGCGTGGCCAGTGCCTCGGCCTGGGCCGGATCGTTGTTCGGGCTGGTCGCGGCGGCTGCCGCGCTGCTGGTCCTGACCAGTCGTCCGGCCCGTCAGGGCAACCGACCCGCCGCTGAGCACCGCGTCACAGCGGCCGATCAGGAGCATTTCCGCGGCGGGCCCTGCACAGGCCGGGTGGTCCGTGATCGCACTAGGGTCTAAGCCATGAACGACCGGCTGGTATGGATCGACTGCGAGATGACCGGGCTCGACCTCGGGTCCGACGCGCTCGTGGAGATCGCCGCGCTGGTCACCGACTCCGAGCTGACCGTGCTCGGCGACGGGGTGGACGTGGTGATTCGCCCACCGGACGCCGCCGTCGCCCAGATGGCCGAGGTGGTTCGGCAGATGCACACCCACTCCGGCCTACTCACCGAACTGGCCGGCGGCACCACGCTGCCGGAGGCCGAAGCGATCGTGCTGGACTACATCAGGGCCTGGGTGCCGGATGCCGGCAAGGTGCCGCTGGCGGGCAACTCGGTGGCCACCGACAGGGGTTTCCTGGCCCGGGACATGCCAGACCTGGACCGGCACCTGCACTACCGGATCGTGGACGTGTCCAGCGTCAAGGAACTGGCCCGGCGCTGGTACCCCAAGATCTACTACAACGCCCCGGCCAAGACCGGGAACCACCGGGCGCTGGCCGACATCCGGGAGAGCATCCAGGAGCTCCGTTATTACCGGGAAGCCCTGTTCGTCCCGCAGCCCGGCCCGGACACCGCCACCGCTCGCTCCATCGCCGCCCACACCGTGGCCGCCGACACTCCGTCGGAGTGACAAAGGTGGCGATCACCGTGCGCGGCAGCCGCTAGAATCCCGGCGGGGCCGTTGCGGCGGTTCTGTTGGTGGGTGTAGCTCAGTTGGTAGAGCACCGGGTTGTGGTCCCGGTTGTCGCGGGTTCGATTCCCGTCACTCACCCCAGGTCAGGGTCGGTGTGACGCCGGCCGATGACGGATTGGCTGATCGCTTGTCGGAACCAGTGTGGGAAGAACAGGCCCACTACCGCAATGAAGGCCAGCAGCTTCGACGCCACGTTGAATCCGATCGCGGCGGGGGTGGCCGGATAGGCGAAGCCGACCAGGGCCCAGCCCGCGAACACGGCAAGCATCACAGCGCACGTCAGCGCGAACGCACGGGAGATGCCGGCCGCGGGCGCCAACACCAGCAGCGAGATCGTCGTGATCTCGACGAGAAAAAGTGGAACGAAGAACACCGCCCGGTAGAGCGCCGGATTCGGGGGCACCGGCGGGTAAGTGCGTGTCATCACGATCAGGTCGAAGGGCAGCTCGAAGACCATCGGGGCGACCACCGCGCCGATGAAGCCATTGGCGAGCCGGTCGCGTGTCGATCCGCCGGTGCCGGCCACGATCACGATGGCGATTAGAAGGGCAGACACGATCGTCACCGGTTCAATAGGGCTGTCGGGCGCGGACATGCGCGGGTAGTCGCGCTCTTCCTGGCCCGCGTAGATGCTGAGGCCTACGAGGAACGCGACCAGCGCGCTCACCCACATCCCAATAAGAACCCCGGTCCCAATAGCTCCCGGCCGGTCAACCCGCCACGGATGTCGGATCCGCGACCCCCCGAGCGCTACGAGGCAGGCGACGAGCAACAAGACAATCGACAACGCTGCCCGAGCGCTGCCTGCGTAACTGATCCACGTGCCGTACCGGGCCATCGCCTCGCCATCGACTTCTGTCATCGCCGCGATGACCAGCCAGCATTGCGCACCCTCAACACCGAAGCCCAGTTTCCCCAGTTTTGGCGGGGCCTTCCCCGATGCCCACCGCGGCGAAGTGCACGTTTGTCGGACGGCGCAGGTCAACGGGCTCCCGGGGCAGGTTCGAGTCCCGTCGCTCACCCCACCGACGGCCTGTCAGCCAAAACTGACAGGCCGTCACTTGCGTTATGCGCTACCCGTTCGGGCCAACCGCCCGGCCACTACCCGTTCGGGCCAACAGCACCGGCCCGGCACTGTCGATGACCAATACATGAGCATTTCCGTCCCGACCGCGGTCCCGTTCCGAGCCGAGACGGCCCTGGTGACGGCCATGCTCGCGAACCACATTCCACTCACCCTGCTGCCCGATCTTGCCTGGCCCGCCACCGTCGCCGCCGCCGATTTCACGCCGGTCGGAGCCCCCTGCTAACCTCTCGTCCCACGCGCCGCTAGCTCAACTGGCAGAGCAGCGGACTCTTAATCCGCGGGTTGGGGGTTCAAGTCCCTCGCGGCGCACCCACGAGAACGCGCACCCACGAGAACCGCAGGTCATGCGGCCTGCGGTTCTTCGCTTCACCCGACGGACGCGACCATCGAAACACCGTTGACGGGCGGCGCCTCCCGGGTGCGCAGCAAGGCCAGCGCGGCAGCCGGGAACAGCAGGACGGACAGCAGCCCCGCGCAGCTCAGCGCGGCCGCGGTCACCGGGTCCATCCGGCCGGTGAGCACCCCGATCTGGGTGGCGGTCACGATGAAGGGCAGCGACGTTGCCTGCAGCAGGCCGGCGGCCAGGGCCGCCCGCCGCCCGATCTGCCGGACGAACAGAATCGCCGGTATCCCGCGTACGAACAGCAGGGCGAGCAGGAAAAGCGGGACGCGGGCCAGCGCGCCCGGGTCGTCGAACAACCCCCGCAGATCCAGTCGGATCCCGCTGGCGACAAAGAACACCGGGATCACGAATCCGTAGCCGATCGCGTCCAGCTTCGTGCGCAGTTGCGGATGGGAGGCCGCGTCCTTGTCCAGGACCGCAACAACCGCACCGGCCAGGAACGCCCCGAGGATGCTCTCCAGGCCGAACTTCTCGGCCAGCGCGACGAACGCGATCAGCAGGACCACGGTCGCTCGGACCCGGATCTCTGCGGTGGTGTCCTGCAGGCGCACGAGCAGGTCGCCCAGACGCATCGAGCGGCCCGCCACCGACAGGGCCACCGCGGTGGCGGCCACCAGCGCGGCGAAGCCGCCGAGCAGCACGCTGCGCTCGCCCGGTGATCCGGCCGACCCGGAGAACAGGAGCGCCAGCAGGATGATCGCGCCGAAGTCCGCCACCGAGGCGGCCGCGATCGTGAGCTGACCGGTGGGCGCGGTCGCCTGGCCGGCGTCCTT
>DASXPS010000212.1 GCA_036493475.1 Sporichthyaceae bacterium
GAGACGGGGAAGGGGCGGGGGGCTGTGCCGCTGACGTGGGCGGCGTTGGTGGCGGCGATGTAGTGGCTGCCCAACCCCAACGTCCGGCTCTCGCGGCGTAAGAACGCCGCGGAAGCCGGACGTTGGGGTGAGGCACGCGCCGCGAGCGTCACTTCGGCCGCGAGGTCACCGCCGGGCCGGCTACAGTGCCGCGGTGTTGATCCTGCTGCCGCCGTCGGAGGGCAAGACCGCGCCGCGGCGCGGCGCGAGGTTGGACCTGGCGTCGCTGGTGTTCGGCGACGAGCTGCCGGCGGCGCGGCGGGCGGTGCTGGATGCGTTGATCGGGCTGTGCAGTGGGCCGGTGGAGGCGGCGGCGCAGGTGCTGGAGTTGCCGGCGGGGCTGGTCGGGGAGGTCGCGACCAACCGGTCGGTGTTGACGGCGCCGACGACCACGGCGGCTCGGCTCTACACCGGGGTGCTGTTCGAGCACCTGGGGCTGGAGAGCCTCCAGCCGGCGGCGAAGCGGCGGGCGAATCGCAGTGTGCTGATTGCCAGTGGGTTGTGGGGTGTGGTGGCGCCATCGGATCGGATCCCGGCGTATCGGCTCTCGGGTGGGGTGAGCCTGCCGCCGTTGGGTCCGCTGGCGGCGCACTGGCGGGCGCCGTTGGCGTCGGTGCTGCCGCAGCGGGCGGGGCGGGGGTTGGTGTTGGACCTGCGGTCGGGCACCTATGCGAACGCGTGGCGGCCCACCGGGGCTGTCGCGGAGCGCACGGTGACGGTGCGAGTCACGCAGAACGGCAAGGTGGTGTCACACCACAACAAGGCAACCAAGGGGCTGTTGGCGCGAGCGCTCTTGCAGGCCGGGGTGGATCCGAAGAAGCCCGAAAGTTTGGCGCAGGTCTGCCGGGAGCTCGGGTTCGCGGCGGTGCTGGGCCCGGCGACGGCAGGACGTTCTCGCGAGCTGTCGGTGGACGACGCCCGCTAGATCCCGAACTTCGCCCGGCGAACTGCCTCGACGGCCTCGGGCGGGCCGCTGAGTTCGACCTCGGCGATCTCGCGGCGGCCGAACAGGTAGAGCAGCAGCTCGCCGGGGGTGCCGGTCAGCTGAACGACGGGTTGCCCACCCTTCGCCCTGCGCGTCGTAGAGGTTCCGGCCCGGGCGAGTTCCAGGCCAGGGCCGCGCACCCGACGGGTCAGCACCCAGGCCCCACTTCTCACGTTGTGCCACAGCGCGTCGTCCAGTGCGGGCGGGTTGGTGCGCGGTCCCATCCCGTTGGCGCGGCGCACGTCCTCGTGATGGACGAAGAACTCGTTGAGGTTCGGCACCTTGCGGATCCACGGCAGCCGGAACAGGCCGGGCGGGGGACCGGTGCGCAGTTTCTCCACCAGGGCGGGGAATCCCTGGTCCTTCATTCCCACGCGGCGATGTTCGGCGAGCTTGGCCCAGGGTCCGGGCACGACGATTCCCGGCGCACCGATCGGGTCGCGTTCGCGCATGACGAGATGAGTCAGCAGGTCGAAGGTGGTCCAGCCCTCGGGAACGGTTGGCGCGTCCGGGCCGAGCTTGTCCAGTAGGTCGCACAGTTGTTGGCGCTCGGTGGCGTCGAGGTGTTCGGCCATGATCAGCAGGCTAGGTCGGGGTGC
>DASXPS010000213.1 GCA_036493475.1 Sporichthyaceae bacterium
GCGCAGCACCGAACGCAGCACGTATTGCATGATCCCGCCGTTGCGGTAGTAGTCCGCCTCGCCGGGGGTGTCGATCCGCACCAGCGCGGTGAACTCCCGGCCTTCCGCGCGCACGGTCAGCTCCCGCGGAATGGCGCCGTCGTTCAGCTCGGTGACCCCGACGATGTCGAAGCTCTCCGCGCCGGACAGGCCGAGGCCCTCCGCGGTCTCGCCGTCGCGGAACTGCAGCGGCAGCACACCCATGCCGATCAGGTTCGAGCGGTGGATGCGCTCGTAGGACTCGGCGATGACAGCCTTCACGCCCAGCAACGCGGTGCCCTTGGCCGCCCAGTCCCGGGAGGAACCCGAGCCGTACTCCTTGCCGGCCAGAATCACCAGCGGGATGCCCGCCGCCTGGTAATTCACCGAGGCGTGGAAAATCGTGGACGTCTCGCCGGTGGTGAAGTCCTTGGTGAAGCCACCCTCGGTGCCGGGCACCAACTGGTTGCGCAGCCGGATGTTCGCGAACGTGCCGCGGATCATTACCTCATGGTTGCCGCGGCGGGAGCCGTAGGAGTTGAAGTCCGCCCGGGCGACGCCGTGCTCCGCCAGATACGTGCCCGCGGGCGAGTCGCCCTTGATGCTGCCCGCCGGCGAGATGTGGTCGGTGGTCACCGAGTCACCCAGCTTGGCCAGCACCCGGGCACCGGTGATATCGGTGACCGGCGAGGGCTCCAGCGCCATGCCTTCGAAGTACGGGGCCTTGCGCACGTAGGTGGAGTTCGGGTCCCACTCGAACGTCGACCCGGTCGGGGTGGGCAGGGACTGCCAACGTTGGTCACCGGCGAAGACATCGGCGTAGTCCTTGATGAACATGTCCTGGGTGACCGCACCGGTCAGTACCTCGTCGATTTCCGCCGTGGAGGGCCAGATGTCCCGCAGATGGACCGGCTTGCCCTCGGGGTCGGTGGCCAGCACGTCCTGCTGGAGGTCGATGTCCATGGTCCCGGCGATCGCGTAGGCGACGACCAGCGGCGGTGAGGCCAGGTAGTTCATCTTCACGTCCGGGCTGATCCGGCCCTCGAAGTTGCGGTTGCCGGACAACACCGCGGTGACCGCGAGGTCGTTGTCGTTGATGGCCGCGGCGATCTCCGGCTGCAACGGGCCGGAGTTGCCGATGCAGGTGGTGCAGCCGTAGCCGACGAGGTTGAAGCCGACCTTGTCCAGGTACGGGGTCAGCCCGGCGCGGTCGTAGTAGTCGGAGACCACCTGCGAGCCCGGTGCCAGCGTGGTCTTCACCCACGGCTTGCGGGTCAGCCCGCGCTCGACGGCCTTCTTCGCGACCAGCGCCGCGGCGATCATCACCGAGGGGTTCGAGGTGTTGGTGCACGAGGTGATCGCGGCGATGGTCACCGCGCCGTGGTCGAGTTCGAACGAGGTGCCGTCCGCGAGCCGGACCGCGGTGGGCTTGGACGGGCGAGGGGTTCCGGCGCCGACGGACGGTCGGGGCGCGCCATTGGTTTCGTCGGCGTGCTCGTCACCCGGCGCCGCGGCGGCCGGGTCACTGGCCGGGAAGGACTGCGCCGAGGCCGTGTCGACCTCACTGGCATCCCGCTCATTGTCGTCCACGTAGTCGCGCAGGGAGTTGCGGAATGCGGCCTTGGCGTCGGTGAGCGCTATGCGGTCCTGGGGCCGCTTCGGGCCGGAGATGGACGGGACCACCGTCGAGAGGTCCAGCTCGATGTGCTCGGAGAAGTCCGACTCCGCGTTCGGGTCGTGCCACAGGCCCTGCTCCTTGGCGTAAGCCTCGACCAGTTTGATCTGGTGCGCCGAACGCCCGGTCAGTGTCAGGTAGGAGATGGTCTCGGCGTCGATCGGGAACATCGCCGCGGTGGAGCCGTACTCCGGGCTCATGTTGCCGATGGTGGCGCGGTTGGCCAGCGGCACCGCGGCGACGCCGGGGCCGTAGAACTCCACGAACTTGCCGACCACCTTGTGCTTGCGCAGCATCTCGGTGATGGTCAGCACCAGGTCGGTGGCGGTGACCCCGTCGGGCAGTTCGCCGTGCAGCCTGAAGCCGACCACCCGCGGGATGAGCATCGACACCGGCCGGCCGAGCAGCGCGGACTCCGCCTCGATGCCGCCCACCCCCCAGGCCAGCACGCCCAGGCCGTTGACCATCGTGGTGTGCGAGTCGGTGCCCACGCAGGTGTCCGGGTACGCCTGGCCGTTGCGGACCATCACAGTGCGGGCCAGGTGCTCGATGTTGACCTGGTGCACGATGCCGGTGCCCGGCGGGACGACCTTGAACTCGTCGAAGGCGGTCTGGCCCCAGCGCAGGAACTGGTAGCGCTCCCGGTTGCGCTCGTACTCCAGCTCGACGTTGCGGGTCAGCGCGTCGCTGGTGCCGAAGAAGTCGGCGATCACGGAGTGGTCGATGACCAGCTCGGCCGGGGCCAGCGGGTTGATCCGCGTCGGGTCGCCGCCGAGTTCGGTGACCGCCTCGCGCATGGTGGCCAGGTCGACCACGCACGGCACTCCGGTGAAATCCTGCATGACCACCCGGGCCGGGGTGAACTGAATCTCGGTGTCCGGGTCGGCCGTGGGGTCCCAATCCCCCAGCGCGCGGATGTGCTCGGCGGTGATGTTCGCGCCGTCCTCGGTGCGCAGCAGGTTCTCCAGCAGCACCTTGAGGCTGAACGGCAGGCGTGCCGAGCCGGGCACCGCCGCGAGGCGGTAGATCTCATAGGTCTGTCCGTCGACCTCGAGCGCACCGCGGCTGTCGAAGCTGTTCGGGTTCTCCGTCATTGCACCCTCACCCCGATATCTTGACGTCAAGATACATCGTAGCGCACCGATTCCCGTCATCAAGCGGTAAGGGCAGCGCTCTGCGCACAGCTTGGTCCCCGGCACATAAGGTCGTGGAAGTGGGTAGTGACGTCCGTATCGCCCGGCGGCCGCCGAGCGCGACCGACGGAGGGCCGCGGGTGACTGCACCGGACCGCTTCAGCGAGGTTGCCGCGGAGACGTTCGTCGCGCGGACCTGCTTCAAGACCGGACCGCCGCGCATGGTCGGTATCGAACTGGAATGGTTGCTCCTCGACCGCGCCGATCCCCGGCGCCCGCTCCACCGCAGCGATCTGGCAGCCGTAGGTGAACTCGCCGACGGTCTGCAGCACAGCCGGCTCACGCTGGAGCCCGGCGGCCAGGTGGAACTGTCCAGCTCCCCCGCGGCCGATCCAGCCGCCGTCCGGGACTCACTCGCCCTTGATCTGACCCACTTGCGCACCGGTGTGGCCGCCCTCGGGCTGCGCCTGCAGGGCGTCGGCCTGGACCCCTACCGCGCCTCACGTCGTCTGCTGAATCAGCCGCGCTATGTAGCGATGCAGCGCTACTTCGACCGTGACGGCACCGCCGGACGCACCATGATGTGCCGCACCGCTGCCGTCCAGGTCAACGTCGACGCCGGTCCGGACGAACCGCTGCCCGGCCACGTGGCGCTGAGCACCCGGTGGACGTTGGCCCACGAGCTGACCCCGCTGCTGGTTGCCGCCTTCGCGAACTCCCCGGTGCTGGACGGGCGACCGACCCGGTTGCGCAACAGCCGGCACGCGGTCTGGACCGCCATCGATCCGCGGCGTACCGCGCCCGCGGACCGGGTCGGCCAGGATGCGCGCGAGGCCTGGACGCGCTACGCGCTGGCCGCGCCGGTGATGTTCATCCGCGCCGAGGCCGGGCCGTGGACCGTGCCGGTGGGGCTCACCTTCTCCGACTGGCTGGCCGGCCGCGGCCCGCGACCGGCCGAGCAGGACGACCTGGCCTACCACTTGACCACCCTGTTCCCACCGGTGCGCCCGCGCGGACACCTGGAGCTGCGCGCGATCGACGCGCAGCGCACCGACGCGGACTGGTCAGCTGCGTTGACCTTCGTCTGGGCGCTGGTCTCCGATCCGCGCGCGGCCGATGCTGCCCGTGAGGCGTTGGCGCCGCTGGCCGCCGATCCGCAGGTGCCCGCCCGTGCGGTGCGCGACGGGCTGACCGACCCGCTGTTGGCCCGGGTCGCCCGGCGCTGCTTCGAGGTGGCGGGTGAGGCCTGCGATCGATTGAACGTGTCGGGATTACGCACGGACCTCGACAGGTTCAACGAAGGCTATGTCGCACGCGGACGCTGCCCGGCCGATGACACCCTGGCCGAGTTTGGCGCCGCGCCGAGTATGGAGGTGCCGTGCCCGGCGATCGCCTGAGCGACCCGGAGCGAACCCGCAGTCGGTTGCGCGCGGACCTGGACCGGGCCCGCAGCCGCACCTCGACGCTCACCTCCGCGGTCTGCGACGCCGAACTGACCCGGCAGCATTCGCCGTTGATGTCACCGTTGGTCTGGGACCTCGCGCACATCGGCAACCAGGAGGAGTTGTGGTTACTGCGCCGGTTGGCCGATCGACCGGCCCTGCTGGCGCCGGGCATCGACGAGCTGTATGACGCGTTTCGCCACCCGCGGGCGGATCGGCCCACCCTGCCGTTGCTGGACCCCACCGAGTCACGCCGCTATATCGCGCAGGTGCGCGACCGGGTCTCGGATCTGCTGGAGGCCACCCCGCTGGATGGCCCGGAGCGCTTGCTGGACCAGGGTTTCGCGTTCGCGATGATTGCCCAACACGAGCAGCAGCATGTGGAGACCATGCTGGCCACCCATCAGTTGCGGGTGGGCCCGGCAGTGCTGAGCGCGCCGGATGCCCCGCACCGGCCGGTGCCGGCCCTGCCGACCGAGGTGCTGATCCCCGCCGGGGAGTTTGAGATGGGCACCGATCTGGACCCCTGGGCGCTGGACAACGAGCGGCCCGCGCACCGAGTGCAGGTGCCCGCGTTCTGCATCGACACGACGCCGGTCAGCAACGCCGCGTACGCTCGCTTCATCGCGGCGGGTGGCTACACCGATCCGCGGTGGTGGCATCCGGACGGGTGGGCGCATGTGCAGTCCGCCGGGTTGGTCGCGCCGCAGTTCTGGTCCCCGGACGGCGCCGGGGGTTGGGCGGTGTTGCGCTTCGGCGAACTCCTCCCGGTGCACCCGGACGAGCCCGTGCAACACGTGTGCTGGTACGAGGCGGACGCCTACGCACACTGGTGCGGTCGGCGGTTGCCCACCGAGGTGGAGTGGGAGAAGGCCGCCCGACACGACCCGATCACCGGGCGATCCCGCCGCTATCCCTGGGGTGAGGACGATCCCGGCCCGCAGCACGCGAATCTGGGCGGCCGTCACCTCGGTCCGGCCGGCGTGGGTGCCTATGAGCAGGGCGCCTCGGCATTCGGCGTGCAGCAAATGATCGGGGATGTCTGGGAGTGGACGTCGAGTGATTTCCGCGGCTACCCGGGCTTCACTCCCTTCCCCTACCGGGAGTACTCCGAGGTGTTCTTCGGCCGGGAGTTCAAGGTGCTCCGCGGCGGGTCCTGGGCGGTAGATCCGGTGGCCTGCCGGGGCACGTTCCGCAACTGGGACTACCCGATCCGTCGGCACATCTTCGCCGGCCTGCGCACCGCGCGCGACGCCGGGCGCGAGGAGGCTGCGGGCTGATGTGCCGTCACTTCGCTTATCTGGGGCCGGTGGTGCCGTTGGCGCACCTCGTGCTCGCTCCCCCCCACGGCCTGACGGAGCAGTCCTACCGGCCACGCCGGCAGCGCTACGGCAATGTGAATGTGGACGGGTTCGGCGTCGGCTGGTACCCGGTCAACGATCCGACGCCGGTCCGCTACCGACGTGCCGTGCCGATCTGGACCGACGCCAACCTCGCCGGAGTACTGGCCCCCGTGCACACCGCCGCGGCGATGGGCGCGGTGCGCTCGGCCACGCCGGGCATGGCGGCCAACGAGGAGGCCGCGGCGCCGTTCACCGCGGGCCCCTGGTTGTTCAGCCATAACGGCGCCCTGCCCGGCTGGCCCGCGCCGGCCGACGAGTTGGCCGCGGATGTGCCGGTGTCCCGACTGCTGGCCGAAGGCGCAGCAACGGACTCCACGCTGCTCTGGGCGCTGCTGCGGCACCGGTTGGAGGCCGGGGTCGCCCCGGTGCGTGCGGTGGCCGAATTGACCGTGCGGGCCCGGCGCATCGAGGGCGCGCGGGTCAATTTACTGCTGCACACCGGCAGCGAGATCGTCGCCACCGCGGCCGGTGACTCGCTGTACCACCTGGTCGGCGAACACCCCGACGCGCAGGGCAATCCGACCCGCGGGGTAATCGTCGCGTCCGAGCCGTTCGACGACACCGACGGCTGGGTGGAGATGCCGGACGATTCGCTCGTCCACGTCACCAGCACGGATCTGACGGTACATCAGCTTGCCGAGCTCGCTCCGACTGATCGACCACTTGCGGAGGTACCGTGACCACCGACACCACGCGGCTGCAGATCGACGTGCACCTGCCCGCCGACCACGCCCAGCGCGCGCTGCGTAGCGACGTGCGGGCGGGCCTTCGGGAGCAGCCGCGCACACTCCCGCCGAAGTGGTTCTACGACAAGGTCGGCTCGGACCTGTTCACCGAGATCACCCGGCTGCCGGAGTACTACCCGACCCGCGCCGAGGCGGAGATCCTGCGCACCCGCGCGGATGCCATCGCCTTCCACTCCGGCGCGGCGACCGTCATCGAACTGGGTTCGGGTTCCTCGGAGAAGACCCGCCTGCTGCTCGACGCATTGACCCGGCACGGCACGTTGCGCCGCTACGTGCCGGTGGACGTCAGCGCGGACGCGCTGGCCGACGCTGCCCACGCCCTGATCGGGGACTACGCCGACCTCACCGTGCACGGCGTGGTCGCCGACTTCACCGAGCACCTGCAGCTGCTGCCGGACACCCCCGGCCCGCGGCTGATGGTGTTCCTCGGCGGCACCATCGGCAACCTGGAACCGGCCGACCGCGCGGTGTTCCTGCACGCGGTGCGCGACGGCCTGCGCCCCGGTGACCACCTGCTGCTGGGCACCGATCTGGTGAAGTCCCCGTCGGTGCTGGTGCCCGCCTATGACGATGCCGCCGGGGTCACCGCCCGGTTCAACCGCAACGTGCTCGCGGTCATCAACCGGGAACTGGCCGCCGACTTCGACGTCGAATCCTTCGAACACGTGGCGATCTGGGACGACCGCGAGCAGTGGATCGAGATGCGACTGCGCGCCCGCGGGCCGCAGCAGGTCTACATCGCCGATCTCGACCTGCGCGTGGCGTTGGCCGACGGCGAGGAGATCCGCACCGAGATCTCCGCCAAGTTCACCGCAGACCGGGTGCGCGCCGAACTCGGCACCGCCGGTCTGGGGGTGCGGCATTGGTGGACCGACGACGCCGGTCGCTTCGCGCTGTCCCTGGCCGGCCGTTAGGCCGGTTCCAGGGTGGCCACCGCCTCCACGTGGTGCGTCATCGGGAACATGTCGAAGGCCCGCAACGCGACGATGCGATATCCGTTCTCCGCGAAGGTGGCAAGGTCGCGGGCCAACGTGGCCGGGGCGCAGGACACGTAGGCGATGCGGCGCGGACGGCGTGCGGCCACCGCGGTGACCACCTCGGTCCCGAGGCCGGTGCGCGGCGGATCCAGCACCACCAGGTTCGCCTCGGGTAGCTGATCCCCCGCCAACACCTCACCCACTCGACCCGCCACCACCGCCACGCCGGGCAGGCCCCGCAGGTTGTCCCGCGCGGCGGCCACCGCGGCCGCGTCGGATTCCACCGCGACCACCCGCCCGGTCGGCGCGACCCGGCCGGCCAACGCCCCGGCGAATAATCCGGAGCCGCAGTACAGGTCGATCAGCACGTCGCCGGGCCGCGGGTCCAGCGCCGCGGTCACCGCGTCCACCAGCGTGGCCGCGGCGGCCGGGTGGACCTGCCAGAACCCGGCCGCGGGCACGCCGTAGACCCGCCCCGCTACCGTCTCCACCACCCGCTCGGCGGCGGATACCCCCGGCGGCCAGTAACCCAGCAGGGTGACCCCCTCGGGCAGCGGCGGCGTGGCCCGCGGTCGGCCGCGCCGGCCTCGCGGATCCGCTTGGGCGCGCGCCACCACGGCTCGATCGCCCGATCCGGCCGCGGTCACCAACACCTCGGCGGTGTCCTGCCACACCGTGCCCAACACACCGGTCTCGGCCACCCCCGGATGGGCGATGAAGCAGTCGTCGATGGCCAGCACGTCGCGGGAGCGGTGCCGGCGCAGCCCGGGCCGCCCACTGCGGTCCACCGCAAACCGCTGCCGGGTGCGCCAACCCGAGCCGTCGGCCGTTCCGGGCAGTGCCTCCACCGGCGGGGCCAGGTCCAGCCCGCCCACCCGACGCAGCTGTTCGGCCAGCACCGCGGCCTTTCCTCGACGCTGCGCGTCCAGGGTGGCGTGCTGCCAGTCGCAGCCCCCGCAAGCGCCGGGACCGGCCCAGCGGCACGGCGCGGGCACCCGATCCGGGGAGGCACGCACGATCTCCACGGCGTCCGCGCGCCAGTACCGGTCCCCGTCACGACCCTCGGTGACCCGGGCGCGCACCAGCTCGCCGGGCAACGTGTGCCGGACGAAAACCACCAGCTCGCCGTGCCGAGCCACGCAGCTGCCGCCGTTGGCCACCGCGCCGATCTCCAGCTCCACCAGCCGCCCAACCGCGTTGCGCGGGTCCGGTTGCGATCCGGGCCGGTGTGCCGGGCGGGGCCGGGCGCGTCTGCGAGGCTCGCCCATCCGCACCCCCCGCGCCGGTGTGGCGCACGCTCTGGTCCCACGTCCTGACGCGAGCGTAGAACGTGACGGCGTGTAGCCTCGGCGCCGCATCGGCGCGCAACCGAAAGGTGGACGGGTGCACATCGTGATCATGGGTTGCGGGCGGGTCGGCTCGCGGCTCGCGCTCGTTCTGCAGGACAAGGGCCACCGGGTCGCCGTGGTCGACCAGTCCGCAGACGCGTTTCGTCGGCTGGGCGCCTCGTTCACCGGCATCACGGTGCAGGGCATCGGGTTCGAGCGGGAGACGCTGCTCAAGGCGGGCATCGAGACCGCCGACGCCTTCGCCGCGGTGAGCAGCGGCGACAACTCCAACATCATCTCCGCGCGCATCGCCCGGGAGACCTTCGGCATTGCGCACGTGATCGCCCGGATCTACGACCCGGCCCGCGCCGAGGTCTATGAACGGTTGGGTATCCCGACGGTGGCCACGGTCAGCTGGACCACCGACCAGATTATGCGCCGGTTGCTGCCGGCCGGCTCCGAACCGCTGTGGCGTGATCCCTCCGGCAGCGTGGCCCTGGCCCAGGTGCACCTGGCCGATGCCTGGCTGGGCAGCACCGCGAGCCGACTGGAGGAGGCGGCCGGGGTACGCGTGGCCTTCCTCACCCGGCTCGGCGAGGGCCTGTTGCCCGACGCCGAAACCGTGCTGCAGGAGGGTGACCTGGTGCACGTGGTGGTGCGCGAGGACCACCTCGTCGCGGCCGAGGCAGTCTTCGCCGCCGGACCCGAGGAGCACTGATGCGCGTCGCCATTGCCGGGGCTGGCGCCGTGGGCCGCTCCATCGCCAACGAACTGCTGAACAACGGCCATCATGTGCTGCTGATCGACAAGGATCCCTCGGCCATCAAGGTCGACCTGCTGCCCACGGCGCAATGGCTGCTCGCGGACGCCTGTGAGATGGCCACGCTGCATGAGGCCGAACTGCAGTCCTGTCATGTGATGGTGGCCAGCTCCGGCGACGACAAGGTCAACCTGGTGGTCTCGCTGTTGGCGAAGACCGAGTTCGGCGTGCCCCGGGTGGTGGCCCGGGTGAACCACCCGAACAACGAGCCGCTGTTCACCGAGGCCTGGGGGGTGGACGTGGCGGTGTCCACCCCGCGGCTGCTCTCCGCGCTGGTCGAGGAAGCGGTCACCGTCGGCGACCTGGTCCGGCTGTTCTCGTTCAAGCACGGCGAGGCGAACCTGGTGGAGCTCACCCTGCCCACCGACTCCCCGCAGTTGGGCCACCGGGTGGGCGATGTGATTTGGCCGCCGGACACCGCACTGGTCGCCATCATCCGAGCTTCTCGGGTGATCGTGCCCAGCCCTGACGATCCGTTGGAGGCCGGCGACGAACTGGTGTTTGTCGCGTCCGCGGACCGGGAGAGCGAGCTGGAGGAACTGCTCTCCCCGCACCAGAAGGTCTGACGCTACGTCATTGTTGTAGCGGAGTGCGGCTGCGCGCCAACAGCGCCCCCATGGCGGCCAGCGCGGCAACCTGCAGTGGCCAGCCCAGGATCACCTTCGCGGTGCCCAGCGCGCCGATCGCGTCGGCGGAATACATCGGATATTCCACCACCACCCGGATCACGCACGGCAACAGCAGCAGCCAGGTCAGCCGCGAACACAGCTTGACCATCGCCGGGTCCGCGCGCCATCCGGTGGGATCGCCGGTGGCCGCGCCCACCAGGAAACCCACCACCGGCCAGCGGGTGAGGACCGAGACGATCATCGCGATCGCGTACGCGCCGTTGTACAGGATGCCGGGCAGGAAGGCGTCCTTGGCATGCCCGCTGCGCGCGGCGAACACCGCGGCGATCAGAATGCCGAACAGGCTGTTGAGCACGTAGCGCATCGGCGAGCGCTGCGCCGCGCGGATCAGCACCAGCACCGCCGCCGCGGAGATGCCGATGACCAACGAGGGGCCCAGCTCCTGGCTGACGATGTAGGAAATCGTGAACGCCACTGTGGGGATCGCCGTCTCCATCGACCCACGGAAGCCACCCAGCGCGACCGCCAACTGTTCGCGGACGACCTGCTCAACGGTGTCCGCGGCGCAACGGCCGCCGGCGCCGGCGTCGGTCATGTGGTCGCGGCGGTCGGGCGCAGCTCGTAGCGCGGGTTGAAGATCACCGGGCGGCCCTCGTTCAACGCCAGCAGACCCTGCACCTTGATGCCGCGACCCGGTTCCACACCGGCGATCTGGCGACGGCCCAGCCACACCAGGTCCACCGTGCCGGAGCCGTCGTAGAGCTCCGCCTCCAGGGCAGGGACGCCGGCTCGCGGTCGCAGGGTGACCGTGCGCAGGGTGCCGCAGACAGTGACCTGCTGCCGCTCCGCGCACTGCGCGATCGGCGTGCCGCCGCCGGAGATGGCCCCCTGTTGCAGCTCGGCCGCCTCCAGCTCCCCGCGCGTGGCGGTGAGCTTGCTCATCATCCGCTTGAGGCGGCCGCCGCCGCCGGTGTCCTCGGTGGTCATCAGCGGATCTCGGTGATCTCCGGGCCGCGTTCGAACGGATTGAAGTCGTCCATGCCCTTCGGCTCGGCCTCCTCCTCGTCCTCGGCCTCCTGCTGGGCCATGGCCTCGGCCGCCTCTTCGATCTGGCCGGGCAGGCGCAGCTCGATCGGATCCCGCGGGGCCATCGCGTCCTCGCCGCGGACCACCACGATTTCGGCGAACAGGTCCTCCAACGGACCGCGGGCGGCATCGTCCACCGCACCCTCGCCGGTGATCACCGCGCGCAGGAACCATCGCGGGCCGTCCACCCCGAGGAAACGCGCCACCTGATAACCGGAGGCGCCGTCCGGCAGCGCCACCGGCACGGTGGCCACCAGTTCGGTGCCGAAACGGCCCTCGCCGCTCTGCACCTCACCGCCGCCCTGCCGAATACCGGCCGCGATCTCCTCCCGCACGTCGTCCCAGATGCCCATGGTGCGCGGCGCGGCGAAGGGTTGGATCTGGATGGCGCTGCGCTCCACGATCAGCGTGGCCGCGACCACCCGCTCGTCGGCGACCTCCGCGCGCAGTTCCATGCCGTCCACGATCGGCACCAGGATGCCGCCGAGGTCCACCCGCTCCGTCCCGGAGTCCTGCGGCGCCGCGGCGACGTCCCAGGGTCCACCGTCGCGCTCCACGACCACACCGCTCGGCCAGGACGGCAGGTTGGGGTCCTCCTTGACCGCCGCGAGCCCGTCGTCGATGTCCTCGTCTTCCTTCTCGACAGAGTCCTCCTCGAACTCCTCGACGGGCTGCTCCTCGGCCTCCAGTTCGGCCTCGTCGTGCTTGCCCCGGCGTCGAAAAACCACGTCACACCCTTCCTGTCGCACCGGCGGGCTCGGCGAACCCTCCAGTGGAACCGTGCCCGCCCGCACCCCTGGCCGAACCCGGCAACCGCTCGACGACGTGGAATCGGGCCCGCTCCACCTGCTGAACGATCAGCTGAGCGATGCGGTCCCCACGCCGGAGGGTCACCGGACGGGTCAGGTCGTGGTTGATCAGACACACCTTGATCTCGCCCCGATACCCGGCATCCACCGTGCCTGGCGCGTTCACAATGCTCACCCCGTAACGATCGGCCAGACCGGAACGCGGATGCACGAAGGCCGCGTAACCATCCGGTAGCGCGACCGCGATCCCGGTCGGCACCAGTGTGCGCTCGCCGGGCGCGAGCAGCACGTCGACCGCGGTGTAGAGGTCCGCGCCGGCGTCGCCGGGGTGCGCGTAACCGGGCAGCGGAAGGTCCGGGTCCAGCTGCTGAATCAGCATCTCGACCGCACCCCTGACCGGCTGCTCGCTGCTGTGCCCAATGGCTCGCTCGCTCACGCTGCCCGAGGGTAGGGCATACCCGGAACCGGGTGGCGTGACGCACCCGACGGAGCAGGCAGCACACTGGCGCCCGTGCACAACGTGGAGCATTACCGGGAGCGGTTGCGGGTGCCGCACCGCTGGTGGCTGCCCCCCGTCTTCTTCCTGGTGGTCCTGCCGCTGGGCGTGGCGCAGTACGTCGGGACCGTCGCGGGGGTCGTCGCCCTGGCCCTGCTGCTCACGTTCGTGGTGTGGCTGTTGCTGAGCTACGGCGCCGTCGACCTGGTCATCGACGACACCCGATTCCGGGCCGGGCCGGAATGCGTCGAGCTGCGCCGCCTCGGCGCTGTCTCGCCGCTGGACGCCGAACAGGCCCGGCTGCTGCGCGGGGTGCGCGCCGACGCCCGCGCGCCCTTGGTGCTGCGCGGCTATCTGCCGTTGGCGGTGCGGGTGGACGTCCAGGACCCGCAGCAGCCGGTGCCCTACTGGTACGTATCCACCCGCCAACCGCACGCCCTGGCTGCCGCCCTACGTGCCGCTCGCGACCGCGCGGTCGGCTGACAGACTGGGCACATGGCGGCGAAGAACAAGGCGAAGAACAATCAGTTGGCCTGGCGGGCCGTAGCGATGGGGGCCGGGTTGGTCACCGCGGCGGTGACCAAGAAGGCGCTGGGCTCGGCGTGGCAGCGAACGACCGGGTCACCGCCGCCGGGCAGTCCTGAGCATCCCGAGGTGGGGCTGGCCACTGCGGTGGCCTGGTCGTTGTTGGCCGGAGCCGTTATCGGTGTGGCGAAAACCTTCGTTGCGCGTCAGGCCGTCCTCACCTGGCGCGGGGTGACCGGCGAACTTCCTCCCGGACTCGCTGCGATCGAAGTCTGAACCCCCTCAGGAACAGTCGCGGCAGATCAGCTGGCCGTTCTTCTCCGAGGCCAGTTGGCTGCGGTGGTGCACCAGGAAGCACGAGGAGCAGGTGAATTCGTCGGCCTGACGGGGCAGAACGCGAACGCTCAACTCCTCGCCGGACAGGTCGGCGCCGGGCAGTTCCAGGGATTCGGCCAGGTCAGCCTCGTCCACGTCAACCGTGCTGGCGCCCTTGTCCACCCGACGGGACTTGAGCTCCTCGATGCTGTCCTCGCCCAGCTCGTCATCGGTCTTGCGGGGTGCGTCGTAATCGGTGGCCATTGTGTGGTGCTCTCCTCCAGTACTTCGCGGGCGGCGTTCCCGGTGTGAGCAAGCCGCGCAGCCCTTCAACGCCGCGCCGACCGGATTTGTGCCGCCCCGCCGCGGCACCGGTGGCAGATTGTGCCTCACCCGCCCGGAATGCACAGCCCCGGGCACCCAACCCGGCTAAATGAGCTCCGGTTCGGCCAGTCCGTCGGGGTGATCCGCACCGGCGGCCACCAGCAGGTCGTGCAGCGCTCCGAACAGCTCCGGGGGTGCGGCCAGCACCAAGCGATCCGACGGCGGCGCACCGTGCAACCCGGCCACCACCGCGCCGGACTCCGTCGCGATCAGCGCGCCGGCCGCGTGATCCCACGGTTGGACGCCGCGTTCGTAGTAGGCGTCCAACCGCCCCGCCGCGACCAGGCACAGGTCGTAGGCGCAGGCGCCGAACCGACGGATGTCGCGCACCTGCGGCAACAATCGCCGCAACACCTCGGCCTGGTGCGCGCGCCGTTTCGCGGCGTAACCGAAGCCGGTGGCGACCAGCGCATGGTCCGGGGTCGGGCCCGGTCCGCAGCGCAAGGACCGGCCGTTGCACGTGGCGCCGCGGCCCCGTCCGGCGGCGAAGGTCTCCCCCGTGCTCGGCACGTGCACGACGCCCACCACGGCCTCATCGTCGACGGTGGCGGCCAGGCTGACCGCCCAACCCGGCAAGCCGTAGAGGTAGTTCACGGTGCCGTCCAGCGGGTCCACCACCCACTGCACACCCGTGGTCCCCACCCGCTCGGTGCCCTCCTCGCCGATCAGTCCGTCATCCGGGCGCGCCGCGGCCAGGCCGGCGGCGATGAGGGCCTCGGCGGCCCGGTCCATCTCGGTCACCACATCGGTGGGCGAGGACTTGGCCACCACGTCCAGCCGAGCCTCGGGCCGCCCGTCACGGAGCAGTCGACCGGCGTCGGTCGCCAGCCGGATTGCCACGCCCATCAGGTCTGCTGGTTCCGTCATGCGTCCCCCACCCCGCCCACCGTCGGCAGCGCCGCCCGCGGGTTCGGGCAGCACTGCGCCGGGCACACATCATGGTCCGCCCCCAGTGCGCCCAGCGCACGACGCTGCGGGTCGACGGACATTCGTTCGCACACCAACTCCCGAATACCCGCCACGAATTCCGGCGCGGTACCCACGGTGGCTGCCCGGACGAAGGCCAGGCCCAGTTCCGCGGCCAGCGCCCGGGTCTGCACGTCCAGGTCGTAGGCCACCTCGAGGTGGTCGGACACGAAGCCGATCGGCGCCACCACCACCGCCGGCACCCCGGCTGCGGCCAGCGCGCGCAGGGAATCGCCCACGTCCGGCTCCAGCCACGGCACCGTCGGCGGCCCGGAGCGGGATTGATACACCAACTGCCACTCGTGCGCGCCGCCGCCCGCCGCCGCCACACCGTCGGCGACCAACCGGGCCACCTGGAGGTGCTGCGTCACATAGGCGTCCCCGCGCGGTCCGGAGCTCGCGGCCATGCGCAGCGGGATGGAGTGGGTGGTGAACACCAACACCGCCCGGGCGCGCAGCTCGGGCGGCAACGCGTCCAGCGCCGCGCGTACGGCCGTGATCTGCGGACGCACGAAGCCCGGATGATTGAAGTAGGCCCGGATGCGGTCCACCGTCGGGGCCTGCGGCCCGACCGCGGCCCGGGCCGCGGCCAGGTCCTCCCGGTACTGCCGGCAGCCGGAGTAGGAGCTGTAGGCCGAGGTGAGCAACGCCAGCGCGGAACGCACCCCGTCACCGGCCATCGCGCGCAACGTGTCGGGGAGCAACGGGTGCCAGTTGCGGTTGCCCCAGTAGACCGGCAGGTCCGGCCCGTCCGCGGCGAACCGCGCCCGCAGGGCAGCACACAGCGCCCGGCACTGGTCGTTGATCGGGCTGCGCCCACCGAAGTGGCGGTAGTGCTCGGCGACCTCGGCCAGCCGCGCCTCGGGCACGTCCCGCCCGCGGGTCACATTGCGCAGGAACGGCAGCACATCCGCCGGCTCCTCCGGGCCGCCGAAGGAGACCAGCAGGAAGGCGTCGTATCGGCCCGACCCGCCATCGCTCTGCACGGCGACGATCCTGCCGGCCCCCCATCTTCCGACGCCCGTCAGGCCACATGGAGCACACCAGAAACACCTGTCCCGCGACCTGAATGAGCGACGGCAACACGACCGCGCGCCTGCACGGCTTTACGTGCGTCGGTTGCCAGGATCGAACCCGGGCCCGGTAACAGGAGGACGCGGAAATGCAGGACTTACGTCTGGTCGCGGCCAATGAGCGGGGAAGTCATCTCGTTCTGCGATCGGCCGACGGCGAGAAATACCTGCTCTCGATCGACGACCGACTCAAAGCCGCGGTGCGCGGCGACCGGTCCCGGCTGGGCCAGTTGGATACCGAGGCCGACGGACACCTGCGTCCGCGGGACATCCAGGCCCGCATCCGGGCCGGGGCCAGCGCCGAACAGGTGGCCCGCGCGGCCGGAGTGTCGGTGGACCGGGTGCGCCGCTTCGAGGGCCCGGTCCTCGCCGAACGTGAACACATCGCCACATTGGCCCAGAAGAGCACCGTGCGCCGGCCCGGGCTGGATGTGCGCCCGCTGACGCTGGGCGAGTCCCTGGCTGACCGGCTGGCCTCGGTCGGCGTCAAGCCCGAAGGGTTGGGCTGGGACTCCTGGCGCCGCGACGACGGCCGTTGGGTGGTGCAGGTCGCCTACAGCCACTCCGAGCGCACCCACGTGGCGCGCTACCTCTATGACCCGCGGGCCCGCAGTGTCATCGCCGACAACGACGAGGCCCGCTGGCTCACCGGGGAGATCGAGCAGCCGCCGGTCGCCGGACCCTTCGTGCCGCGGCTGGCGCCGGCCGCCGAGCCGGAGCCCGCGGCTGCGCAGGACCCGGCAGTCCACGAGCCGCCGGCCGCACCGCGTCGTCCGGACCCGACGCTCACCCGCCGCGCCCCAGATGTGGTCGCCCGGCGCGCCGCCGCAATGGGCGCGGTGCCCGCCCGTCGCCCGGCCGTGCAATTCGGCGAGCAGATGGAGGTGCCGATGCCCATGTCGGTGCCGGTGCCGGTGCCGGCCGCGGCGGGACCGATTGCCGAGCCCCCGGCGACCCCGGCTCCCCCGCCCTCCGCGGAGCCCGTCGTGACCGAGCAGCCCGCGGCCCGCACCGGCACCGACGGCGCCCCGGCGCCGCGCAGCTCACGACGCCGGGCCAGCGTGCCCGCCTGGGACGACATCGTCTT